>CAZBBV010000371.1:0-2154 GCA_964490025.1 uncultured Cryomorphaceae bacterium
CTTTTAAGTACTTGATTTGCTTTTGGTCCAACTTGGTATCGAGCAGCAGGTTGGTCATGCCCAGCACCGCATTCATAGGCGTACGAATTTCGTGGCTCATGTTGGCCAAAAACTGCTGTTCGTGCTTTTCGCTTTGTTCAGCGCGTATTTTCAGCAGGTTCACCTGCTCGTGCGTATGGGCATTCTGCACGGCTACCGACAAAAAGCCCAGCAAATGCTCAATGCTCTCTTTATGGTACTGATCAAAAGCCGACTTACGCATGCTGCACACAGTAAGTGCACCAATGGTTTCTTTCCGGTAAACAATGGGGAATGAAAGCAAGGATTGCGCAAACTCACCATTTTGCAGGCGTAGGGGCGCGGACACATATCGGGCAAAATCGTTTTCCGCATCCGCCAGGTCCACATTTCTTTTGTTCTCCAGCACCCATTCAGCCACTTGGTTTTTATAGGCCCCGCCTACAAGCTTTTCATTTAAGTTGCTGTAAATGGTCCATTCCTCACGGTGGTAGTCGAACACGCCCAATTCTACCACAAAAGCGTCCATCATAGAGTTAAGGGTGGTGTAAAGGTGTTGAAAGGTTTCTTCGAGATGCAGTGTAGAAGTGATTTTCTGCCCAAGTTCATTGATGATGAGCATATTGTTGAGCTGTTTCTTGCTCGCGGCATCCCCTTCCGCATTTGCAACGGGTCTTGATTTGGCTGATGCAACGGCCAATCTTTCGCTTACGGCCGCCTCCAATGAGCTTACAATGGGTTTCAGTTCTTCGGGCAGCGCCATATACTCCTCGCTGAGGCTCACAGTCTTCCCGCTTTTCAGCTGAACAATCGTCGTTTTCAGCAAGGAAAGCCATTTGTTTATCCTATTCCTAAGCAGGAAGTAGCCCAAACCAACACCGGTAATCAAGCCCAAAGCGTACATGATGTAGTTGATCATGATATACATTTTAATATTCGGGCGATTGGCTGTCCAACCACACGAATTGTGAATTATTTTTTAATGAATTTTTTAACTGCGTAATTCTGACCTACCCCTATTTCTATGATGTACATTCCGGACGCTAAATGGCTAATATCCAACGGCTGATTGCCATGAATTTCTAAAGTTGATCGCAAATACACTTTACCGTTGATGCCTATGATAGTCACCCGTGCATGGTCAAATTTCAAATCATTAAAATTTAGATTCAAAACCTCCTTAGCCGGATTGGGGTAGATATCTACTGAAGCAGAAATATTATTTTCAGGCAAGCCAATCGTTCCATTGATAGAAGCAACGAAGCCCTCGTTAGTGAGCAAGCCTACATTGGTGAGCGTATCGTTGCTAAAAATCCAATCTCCGCTGGTGGTGCTGCCGCCAACAATAAGTCCGTGAACCGGAGAGTAAACCAAGGAAGACAAGTTCTCCTCTTCGATAGCGCCAAAACTCATGGCCCAAATTACAGTTCCGGAAGTGTCCATTTTTGCCACGCCAAAATCAGCGGTGCCGCTGCTACCGCCGGCGTTTGGCACTGTTACACCTCCAATAGTATGTGTGGGTGTATTAAAAAGAAAGCCCATGTAAAGGTCAGTTCCATCACTTTCCAACGGGCCGGCATCACCAATATCCAAGCTGAAAGTATCATAAGATTTGAAATTTCCCTGTGCATCATATTGTGTAAGCAAGGAGACAGGGCCGCTCACCGAAACATTTTCATTGATCATAATGCTCGTACCACTGGCAACAGATGACAGACATGCCACGGCGCCATTAGCCGTTGGCACAAGGTAAGCTCCCCCTTCTATGCTTGTGCCGCCCTCTCTTCTTAGCCATATCGCCGCACCGTTTGTACTAAATTTACAGATATATCTATCGGTATTAAAGAAACCTCCCGGATTGGGATTGACCAATGTTAGATTATCAACAAAAAGCGAATCTCCTTCCCATCCGCCACTTACGAATAGCTCTTTCTGTTCATTTATAGAAATATTAAAAAACTGACCGTCGTTGCTTTTACTTCCGTATCTATTTGCCCAAACAAAGTTGCCATTTGCATCTCCTTTGGCCACAAATTGTGCATCAAATGGCCCCAATGGACTAAGCAAGAAATTGTCGAGCTTAATGCCGGCAAAAAAGAAGCCGGCCATGTAAAAATTGCCGTCAATATCAGTAGT
>CAZBBV010000372.1:0-2150 GCA_964490025.1 uncultured Cryomorphaceae bacterium
AAACTCCTCGGGTCTATTTTTAATTGAATCTTTTAAGTTCATGAGGCTAAAGTAATTGATTTTATACGCAATAGAACGATTTGTCGCATGGTGATTTCATCTTCATGCTATCGAAACCCAAAACTATTTTCCGCACTAAAATTCTGTTTTCTATTGGAATCTTCAATTACGCATTACAAAATACATTTTCATAGCCCCCTTGCCTTTCGCCTCTATTTTACCGCGCTTTTCGAATGTGAAATCAGGGTCATCCTTCAGCAATTCGTAGGTCGTTTGGCTAATGTTCACTTTGCCCACTTCGCCTGAGCTCTCCAAACGGCTGGCGGTATTCACAGTATCTCCCCATATATCGTATTGGAATTTTTTGAAACCCACTATTCCCGCTATTACCGGACCGGTGTGTATGCCCAGACGCATTTCGAAATAAGGCAGTCCGGCGTTGTCCTGCATGGCAATTCTATTGGAGACAAATTCCTGCATTTCCAGCGCGGCCAGCACTGTGTTTTTCACCGATTGCTCCGTAGGCACCGGCAAACCGCCCGCAGCCATATAGGCGTCGCCAATGGTTTTTATTTTTTCAATGTCGTACTTCTCCATTATTCGGTCGAAGGCCTCGAAGCAGGTATTGATTTCGGCCACCAATTCGCGGGCTGTAAGCTTGGCGCTTAGTTGGGTGAAGCCTTTGAAATCGGTGAAGAGGATGCTTGCCCGATCGAAATCGCGGGCATCTGCCCTCCCGGTTTCCTTTAGCTCTTCGGCTATTTCCTCAGGTAAGATGTTCAGCAGCAATTCATCACTGCGCTTTTTCCCTTTCTTGATCTGGTTGCGCTGGATGAAAAAGGTGGCAGCAAACAGCAGCACCATAATAAACCCGGCCACGAAACCATTTCGAATTCCTTTTTGCCGCTTTACCTCCAGTGCCTGAATCTCTTTGTCCTTCACCAGCAGGGCTATTTCGTTCTCCTTCTTGTCCATTTCGAAGCTGAAAAGCAAGTGGTCAATTTTCTGATCCGACTCCAGGTTGTAGATACTGTTGGTCACCGATTGGAGGATGAGTTGGTTCTCGAAGGCGTTTTTGTAATCATTTCTTCCCGCATAAATCCGCACCAATCCTTCGGCAGTTATTTTAAGCTCAATGTTGGCCATGTCTGTTTCTTTCATCATGGCCTTGGCTTTTTCATACCAGAAGAGCGCTTTCTGAAAGTCACCCACACTTTCATTGGCTTTAGCAAGGGAGTTGATGATGCGGGTAAGCTCAAAGTCGTCGCCCGACTCCAGCGCCACTTGATAGGCCGAGTCGAGGTATTGCATGCCTTCTTTATTGTCAGAGGCTATGAGTTTAAATTCACCTAAGGTTCTGTAGGCAGTGGGCAGATATGCCGTGTTTTTCAGGTAGGGCATGGCTTTTTCAACTTCCGAGATGGCCTGCTCCATGTTTTCCAGTCCTTTATAGGCTTCTCCTGAATTCAAATGCGCCACACCAACACCTTCTGTATAGTCAATGGCTTCAAAAAGCGGAAGCACTTTTTGGTAGGCTTCCAGCGCAAGTTGGTAACTCCCTTTTTCGAGATGTACGGCGCCAATGTTCTGCAACACAGTGCCAATGCGCATGGTGTCGCGCGAAGCCTCGGCTAGTTTCAAGGCCTCAAGATAGAGTTCAATGGCCTTGGTGTATTCGCTTTGGTTGTGGTATATGGCGCCCATGTTGCTCAGCACATTGGCCACGCCGCTGGTGTTGCCGGTTAGTTCAAACCATTCTTTGGCCTTTTGCCAATGGATGAGCGCTTCGGGGTAGTTGTTCAAAAAGTAGTAGCACAAGCCAATCAGGTTGGACGCTTCAGCAGCGCCGGCGTGATACTCAAGTTTTTCTGAAAGCGCAAGGGCCTCTTTCCCAAGTTTTATTGCGCGGTCCAGGTCGGTCTTTCGCAGCTCTTTCCCCAACTTTAGGAGCAAGCCCACTCGGTTAGTATCCGGTGCCGATTGTTCTATGAGCCTGCTCAGGCTATCGGCTGTGGCATCTTGCGCCATAAGCCGCGGGCCGAAAAATAAAAGGATGAACACACACAGCGATATTCTCATGGTTCGTGTTTTGGTAGGTTTAGGTAGTGCTTACAAAATTCATTTACAAGCAATTGCGTAAAAGTGGCAAT
>CAZBBV010000373.1:0-2146 GCA_964490025.1 uncultured Cryomorphaceae bacterium
ATAAGTGGTTTTACCAGTTTGGCAAATCCTTTAGGCGCATGTAGTTTTTTAATCATTTTTGTTTTCATATTGATTTTTGTTAACCCTGAGTTTCGGGGTTTGTTAATCGTTGGTAAGCCTAACGATTATGCGCCCAATTCTTTTTCAAACCTAAATTATTTCGGGCAATGCCGATTCGACCTATGTAAGAAAAATAGGATCATAAGAAGCGGCCTTTTTATCCTTTGAGATTCTTCACTTCGTTCAGAATGACAAGGAAAGTTTTTTTCTTTATTCCAAGCGCTGCCATTTGTCATGCTGCGTGCAGCGAAGCATCTCTAGTTCCCTGCACGGTCAGAACACAATATAGAACTTCGGGATTCATGATCAGGTGATTTTGTCCTCAAAATGCCCGGCGAAAGGCCTGTCCATTCTCTTTTTGCCAACACATGATTTGTTCTATATTCGAGCGCATTTGATAAAACCTGCACCATGAATATAGATTTGGAAATAGCGCAAAAAGCGCAACTGAAACCCATAGCCGAGATCGCCGCGAAACTGGGCATTCCCGCTAGTGAAATAGAGCCTTACGGCCATTATAAAGCCAAGTTGCCCCTGAAATTTGTGGATGAGGAAAAGCTGAAAAAAGCCAAGCTCATCCTGGTAACAGCCCTGACGCCCACGCCTAGTGGCGAGGGAAAAACCACGGTGAGCATTGGCCTTTCGGAAGGACTGAACCGCATTGGCAAGAAAACCACGGTGGTGCTGCGCGAGCCTTCGCTCGGTCCGGTGTTTGGCATGAAGGGCGGCGCGGCCGGTGGCGGCTATTCGCAGGTGGTGCCTATGGAAGACATCAACCTGCACTTCACCGGCGATTTTTCGGCCATTGAGCGCGCCAACAATCTGCTGGCGGCCTTGATCGACAACGACATTCAGAACAAAGAACCCAAGCTGGGCCTCGATCCGCGACAGATCATGTGGAAGCGCGTGATGGACATGAACGACCGCTCGCTGCGCAAAATCACCATTGGCCTGGGCGGCACGGGCAACGGCATTCCGCGCGAAGATGGTTTCAATATCACCCCCGCGTCGGAAATCATGGCCATCCTCTGCCTGTCGAAAGACCTGGAAGACCTGAAACGCAGGCTGGGCAACATTTTGGTGGGCTTCCGTCCCGACCGCGAGCCCATGTATGCCCGCGACCTGAAAGCTGTAGGCGCCATGGCTATTTTGCTGAAAGACGCCATCAAACCCAACCTGGTGCAGACGCTGGAAGGCAATCCGGCCATCTTGCACGGCGGGCCGTTTGCCAACATTGCCCAAGGCACCAACTCGGTAATAGCTACCAAAATGGGCCTTTCGCTTTCGGATTATGTGGTGACCGAGGCGGGCTTTGCCTCCGACCTGGGTGCCGAAAAATTCTTCGACATCAAGTGTGCAGGCGCGGGACTGAAACCCAGTGCGGCGGTGATTGTGGCCACCATCAAGGCACTGCGCTACCACGGCGGTTCGCCGTTGGCGGATATCGGCAAGGAAAGCAGCGAATTTGTAGCCAAAGGATTGGCCAATCTGGGCAAACACATTGAAAACATTAAACATTTCGGACTGTCGCCGGTGGTGGCCATCAATTATTTCAAAGGCGATAGCGAGGCCGAAGTGGCGCTCATAAAAGCCTATTGCGCCGAGCGCGGCGTGCAGGCGGTGGAAAGCCACGGCTGGGCCAAAGGCGGCGAGGGCACCATGGACCTGGCGCGCGCGGTGGTGGCGGTGGCCGAAGCCGACAAAGGCGGATTTAAGCCCCTGTACGACCACGCCAAGCCGGTGAAGGAAAAAATTGAGACCATTGCCAAGACCATGTATGGCGCTGCGGCAGTGGAATACACCGCACAGGCCGAGATGGACATACGCCGCATCAACCGCATTGGACTGGACAAGCTGCCCGTGTGCATTGCCAAAACACAGAAATCGCTTTCGGACAACGAGGCGCTGATTGGCCGTCCGGAAGGCTTCACGGTGACGGTTCGCGAGTTTGAAATTGCCGCCGGCGCCGGATTTTTGGTGCCCATCATGGGCAATATCTTGCGCATGCCCGGCCTACCGGTGGTGCCTGCCAGCGAGGGCATGGATATCGACAACGAAGGCCGTATTACGGGATTGTCTTAATCGT
>CAZBBV010000374.1:0-2145 GCA_964490025.1 uncultured Cryomorphaceae bacterium
GACAAGGGACAGCGAATGTTCTTTGGAAATCCGTATGCACAATTTGTAAAAATTGAAAACGACTACCGATTCTATTTCAGCAGATACATAAAACACAAAACCGCATTGCGAATTTTTGCCGGAGGCGCATTTAAGTATGGCAATTCGCAGGTGATTCCATTCGAAAAACAATTTTTTGGAGGTGGTTCGAACGATATGCGCTCTTGGGTGGCCTATACCCTTTATCCGGGCTCCAGCAACAATCCGGAGCTTACCACACTAACCGGCGATATAAAAATTATGCTCATGGCCGAGTACCGATTTAATATCATTGGCGGGCTGAATGGCGCCTTATTTTCAGATGCCGGAAACATCTGGTTATCCTCACCTGATGAGAACCTTCCCGGTGGTGATTTTAAGTTCAACCGTTTCTATAAAGAATTCGCCGTTGGTGTTGGCGCCGGTATTCGCTACGACTTCGATTTCTTCCTTATCCGTTTGGATGTGGGAGTTAAAGTGCGTCAACCGGAGTTGGCTGAGGGAAATCGCTGGACACCGGAAAACCTCAACTTTGCAAATGCCGTATGGAACTTTGGTATCGGATATCCCTTCTAATATTTCGTTTTCGGGCAGTGGCTAAAAGATTAAATTTGCCGACTTGTTTTACCTCAAACACTGACAAACATGACCCTGGACAACATAGCCCAACACCTAGGCGACAAAGCGGAATTTCTTCTAAACCATACTTGCCATACAGTGCCGGCTTCAGCGCTGCACCTGCCCACAGCCGATTTTGTTTCTGATATTTTCGGCCCTTCCAATAGGAGTCCGCAAGTGATGCGCAGCCTTCAGGACTTATATAGCCATGGCCGCCTTGGAGGAACAGGTTATATGTCCATTTTGCCGGTTGACCAAGGAATAGAGCACAGCGCCGGTGCGTCATTTGCGCCTAACCCTATTTATTTCGACCCGGAAAACATTGTGAAATTGGCCATGGAAGGCGGATGCAATGCCGTGGCTTCTACCTATGGTGTGTTGGCTTCTGTTTCCAGAAAATATGCCCACAAGATTCCTTTCATAGTAAAGATTAACCACAACGAATTCTTGAGCTATCCCAATAGCTACGACCAAATCATGTTTGGATCCGTGGAAGAAGCATGGAACCTGGGTGCCACTGCCGTAGGTGCCACCATCTACTTCGGCTCGGAAGAAAGCAAGCGCCAGATAGTTGAGGTGGCTCAAGCCTTCGAACGCGCACACGAGCTAGGCATGGCCACCATCCTTTGGTGCTACACGCGTAACAGTCATTTCAAAAAAGACGGCGTGGACTACCACACCGCCGCCGACCTAACTGCGCAGGCCAACCACTTGGGCGTTACTATCCAAGCCGACATCATCAAGCAAAAATTACCGAACACCAATGGTGGTTTTAATGCCATAAACTTTGGCAAGACGCACAAAGACGTATACAGCAAACTATCAAGCGAACACCCGATTGACCTCACCCGCTATCAGGTGGTAAACTGCTACATGGGCCGTCAAGGACTAATCAATTCAGGAGGCGCCAGCAGTGGCAGCACCGATTTGGCCGAAGCCATTGAAACCGCAGTAATCAACAAGCGGGCAGGAGGACAAGGGCTGATAAGCGGCCGGAAAGCTTTCCAAAAAAACATGGATGAAGGAGTGAAAATCCTAAATGCCATTCAGGATGTGTACCTGAATCGGGAGGTTACCATTGCCTGAGAAATAAAACTACATTCGTTGAGACTAACTAAAACTGATACGCATGAGTTGGTTTAAGAGGAAAGAAAGAGGAATCACCACGCCCACTGAGGAAAAGAACGACCCCCCCACGGGGCTCTGTATAAAAACGCCGTCGGTTAAGATAATCGACTCCGAAGCGCTAAAGCAAAACGACTATGTGAGTCCTGAAGATGACTACCATGTGCGCATTGGCTCCAACGAATATTTCGAAATACTATTCGACAACAACGACTACGAAGAACTGGACGCTGAGCTGAAAAGCGCCGATCCATTGGAGTTTACCGATACCAAATCGTACAAAAGCCGGCTGGAAGAATCCATTAAGAAAACCAAACTGAACGACGCCGCACGAACGGCCATTGGAGAAGTGGACGGTCATCCAATCGTTATTTGCTGTATGGA
>CAZBBV010000375.1:0-2142 GCA_964490025.1 uncultured Cryomorphaceae bacterium
AATCATTTTCTGCATCTTTCCTTTCCGGATGTAGGCTTCAATGATGGTTTGTGTGTCGCGGGTGGCGGGTCGGTAGTCAATGTACATCTTCACCTGATCGGGCGAAAAGAGTGTTTCATGCTTTGAAAAGAAGCCAAAACCCTGGTAACAGCCATTTTCCACCAAAACCACACTGTGCTCTTCGGGATTGCGACCTTCGTCCACTATGAGCAGGTTTTCGCCGGGTAGGCGGTGTCGCTCCAATAGTTTTTCCACTTTTTGGTTATAATCCTCAGGCGATTCGTGCCCCAAGGCCGCGCCCTTGCAGCCTTTCATGCTGTAATGCAGGCATCCTTTGGTGCAGGTATAAAGTTCTACCAGGCCAGGACATAGGTCGTAACGCTCGCAAATGGTAGCCAGGCTGTTGTGCGCTGCGGTTTTGTTGGCATACAGCATCACCGGACTTTGCTTCTTGGCGGTGGAAGCCGTTAGAAGGGTAATGTAGCCTTGCTCATTTACCGACGAATACACGCCAATGGGATACAAGGCCCTGCGCTGCGCTCGGTTGTAGAGCGGTTTGTGTTTCTTTATTTCATCCGATTCGAGCAAGAGCGCCACCAGTTCGCTGCCCGTAAGTTCGAAAGAAATGGAATGTGCGGCCTGCATAAGCTCCACGCCTTTTTGCGTGTCGTAGTTGTTCAGATGAGATGCAATGCGCGACCTGATGTCCAAACTCTTTCCGATATAAATGATATCACCGCCGGCATTGTGGAAATAATACACGCCTGTTTTGTCTGGCAGGGCGCGCACTTGTTCTTCTCGAATGGGTGAATTGTAACCGCGGTTTTTTATCAGATTTTTTCGAATGAGATCCAGTTTATCGCGTGTGAGCAACAGCTCGAACAGTCGAACAGTGGCCAAGGCATCTCCCGCCGCGCGGTGACGGGCGGTGATGTCAATACTGAGTTGGCGGCACAGCTTGCCCAGGCTGTAGCTTTCCATTCCGGGAATGAGCGTGCGCGATAGTTTTACGGTGCAAAGTGTTTCGCGGCTATAGTCGTAGCCCAGCCTTTTGAACTCCTCTCGCACAAAATTGTAATCGAAGCGGCTGTTGTGTGCCACAAAAATGCTGTCTTGCGTAATCTCTACAATGCGTTTGGCCACTTCGTAAAATTTGGGCGCATCTTCCACCATCTCGTTGGTAATGCCTGTGAGCATGGTGATGTTGTAGGGTATCCGCTTTTCAGGATTGATAAGCGAGACAAATTCTTCCACCACCTTCTTTCCATTGTGCTTATAAATGGCTATTTCCGTGATTTTCTCACCTCTGGAGTGTCCACCGGTGGTTTCTATGTCAATGATGCAGTAATCCACCGTTTAGCTTTTGGTCTGCAACAGGGGTTTGCTTTTGAAATCTTCTGTTAGCGTGCGCATTTGGCACACCTGCTTCACTTTCCCTTTGCTGGATATTTTCAAGCCGGTCAGGTTTTTACCGGTCCAAGCCATAGTGTCAATTTTCCATAAATTGCTTTGAGCCAGAAATTGCGGTATTCCCTCTTTGCAAGGAATGTGGCCTATCACTTGGAGCTTCTTTAATTTTTTAACCGATTGTCGGTTGTACAGCACACTATCAGCGGCATTCGGATCGAACGGATTTATTGCGGTTTTAGAAATACCGGCATGCGAGTAAAAGGCGTTTTCGTGCTCTATGTAAAGAGGAAGAGATTCAATCCAATGGATTATTCCGGGAATCTTGTCGGGTCGTTTGAAAAGTTCTTCAAGAAAAACTTTACCCCCGCCGCGCAACCATTTCAAGGAATAATCGCCTCTTAGGTGACTAAGCAAGCCTTGCTCGTGGTTGCCACGAAGAAAAAACACCTTATCGGGAAATTGTTTCTTGAGTTCTATGGCATAATCGACGGAGGCAATGGAGTGCCTACCACGATTGATTATATCGCCCAACTGTATGAGCATTTCTGTATCGGGATCCCAGTACTTATTCAGCAAGGCTTTAAAAGTGTTTACACATCCGTGCACATCTCCCACCACAAAGGTTTTCATCTATCTAATCAGGTTTATCGTACTACGAATCTCTTGTTTTCTGTTGTTGTTTGAAAGCGCCGGGTGATAAATTATCCGCACGATATACACATTTGACGGAGC
>CAZBBV010000376.1:0-2137 GCA_964490025.1 uncultured Cryomorphaceae bacterium
CGCTTACCATGATGGGTAGCTTCGTGCCATTTTCTTCGGACACCTCTTCAATGGCAAAGAGCGCAGCCTTGGCGTTCAAGGTGTCGAAAATGGTTTCCACCATCAGGATGTCGGCGCCGCCGTCCATCAGTCCCAGCACCTGCTCCTTGTATACTTCAACGAGTTCGTTAAACGAAACGGCCCTGAATCCGGGGTCGTTCACGTCGGGCGACATGGAAGCCGTGCGGTTGGTAGGGCCAATGGATCCCGCCACAAAGCGCGGCTTGGCGGGGTTCATGGCGGTGAATTTCTCCGTGGCTTTCTTTGCGAGCTGTGCGGCGGCCACATTCAGTTCGTAGCAAAGCGCTTCCAGGCCGTAGTCGGCTTGTGAAATACGGTTGCTGTTGAAGGTATTGGTTTCAATGATGTCGGCACCGGCGGCCAGGTATTGCTCGTGAATGTCGGCAATGATGTCTGGCCGCGTGATGCTCAGTAGGTCGTTGTTGCCCTTGAGCGGCATGTGGTGATGTGCAAAGCGCTCGCCGCGGAAGTCTCCCTCTTCCAGCTTATGCCGCTGAATCATGGTGCCCATAGCGCCATCCAGCAGCAGCACGCGTTCTTCTAAAATCTTTTTGATGTCCATCTTTCTCAATTCGTTTTTGGCCTTGAGAAAGCATTTGGAAGTGGGAAGCCCTGAGGGGACTCGCTCACTTATCTTCCTCCGAAACTCTCGGAGTGGGAAGTAGCACCCGTCTGACCGGGTTGCTAAGACTTCACAGGGCCCAATCCCTCAGTCTTTCTCGATAAGCCGGGGCAAATAAAGAGAATAGATAAGCAATATGCAACCTAAAAATCGGATTTTGCAGGCTTTCGGAAATAAATACCTTTGCCGCCGTTCGTGGAAAATTTGGCCTGCTTGCAACCACGTAAAAAATGCTAAAACGGATCTCATCCTAGCTTTTTTATTGCAGCACCATCTTCTTCTCACGGCATAGTTTCAAACCGCAATAAAACATTTGTTATGTCGTATTTCTTCACTTCCGAATCGGTTTCGGAAGGCCATCCGGACAAAGTAGCCGATCAAATTTCTGATGCGCTTGTCGATCATTTTCTCGCCTTCGATCCCCACAGCAAAGTGGCCTGCGAAACGCTGGTAACCACCGGACAAGTGGTATTGGCCGGAGAGGTGAAGTCGCAAACCTATCTGGATGTGCAGCAACTGGCGCGTGATGTGATCAACCGCATTGGCTACACCAAAAGCGAGTATATGTTTGAAGGCAATTCCTGCGGAATACTTTCGGCCATCCACGAGCAGAGCCCTGACATCAATCAGGGGGTGGACCGCGGAAAGCCTGAAGAACAAGGCGCCGGCGACCAGGGGATGATGTTCGGCTTCGCCACCAGCGAAACAGAGAACTACATGCCTTTGGCGCTCGACCTTTCGCACAAGATACTTCAGGTATTGGCCGAGCTGCGCCGCGAGTGCAACGAGATAAAATACCTACGCCCCGATTCAAAATCGCAGGTAACGATAGAATACAGCGACGACCACAAGCCGCTTCGCATAGTAAACATAGTGGTGAGCACGCAGCACGATCCTTTTGTTTTGGCCAATCCTTCAAAAGGCATTAGCGAAAAGCAGGCAGAGCAGGATATGCTGGAGCAAATCCGCCACGACGTGATCCACATCCTGATTCCAAGGGTGAAAAAGCAGTTGCCGGCGCATCTGCAAGCCTTGTTTGTGGACGACATTACCTACCACGTGAACCCCACCGGAAAATTTGTGATTGGCGGTCCACATGGCGACACCGGACTTACCGGCCGCAAGATTATTGTGGACACCTACGGCGGAAAGGGTGCGCATGGAGGTGGCGCCTTTTCGGGCAAAGACCCCAGCAAGGTAGACCGTTCGGCAGCCTATGCCGCGCGTCACATTGCCAAGAATGTGGTGGCTGCGGGCGTGGCCGATCAGATTTTGGTGCAGGTTTCTTACGCCATTGGCGTGGTGGAGCCTATGGCCGTTTTTGTGGATACGTATGGCACCGCCAAAGTGAAGATGACCGACGGGCAGATTGCCGCCAAGGTGTTGGAGCTTTTCGACCTGCGCCCGGGAATGATTGAGAAAAACCTGAAACTTCGCCAGCCAATGTACGCTGAG
>CAZBBV010000377.1:0-2128 GCA_964490025.1 uncultured Cryomorphaceae bacterium
CCTCTTTTGCCTGAAGCATCAGGTGGCGGCCATTATATTCGTCATGGCTTTTCCCCACCCACAAAGGCTCCTTTGTCATTTGTTTGCCATTTCTTTCCGGTGTAGCGGCCTAAGGCGCTGAGTGCAATGCTCAGCGCTCCTTTTTTCATGAGGCAATGGTCTTTCCACACGCTTTCCAAATGCTTCCCTATTTGTGTGGTAAATGTCACTTTTTATCCCCCGCACAGCCGCTACTTTTGGTTTCTGAAACTAAAATTCAATAACCAACACAAAGTAGAAATATGAAAGTAGAGCAAATCTATACCGGCTGCCTGGCTGAGGCGGCTTATTACATTGAAAGCAATGGCGAAGTGGCCATCATTGACCCGCTGCGCGAGTCGGCGCCCTACATGGAGCGCGCCGAGAAAGATGGCGCCAAAATCAAGTATGTGCTGGAAACGCATTTCCACGCCGATTTTGTGTCGGGCCACCTCGACCTGGCGGCCAAAACCGGCGCCACCATTGTGTTTGGCCCCACCGCACAGCCCAACTACAAAGCCCATGTGGCCACTGATGGCGAAGAACTGAAACTGGGCAAGGTGACCATCAAGGTGCTGCACACCCCCGGACACACCATGGAGAGCAGCACCTATTTGTTGAAAGATGAAAACGGAAAGGACTACGCCATCTTCACCGGCGACACCCTGTTTATAGGTGATGTGGGCCGTCCTGATTTGGCTGTAAAAACCGACCTTTCGCGTGAAGACCTGGCAGGCCACCTCTTTGAAAGCCTGCGAAACAAAATCATGCCTTTGGGGGATGATGTAATCGTGTATCCCGGCCATGGAGCGGGTTCGGCTTGCGGCAAGAAAATGAGCGACGAAACGGACGATACCCTGGGCCACCAAAAAGAGGTGAACTACGCCCTGCGCGCCGATATGAGCAAGGCAGAATTTGTGAAAGAAGTAACCGACGGCCTGGTGGCACCGCCACAGTATTTCCCTAAAAATGCGGTGATGAACAAGATGGGCTACGAGTCGTTCGACGAGGTGCTGAGCCATGGCATGGTAGCGCTAAGCGTGAACGAATTTGTAGCTGCTGCCGAAGCTGAAAAAGCCACCATACTGGACACCCGCACACCCGAAGCCTATCGCGACGGCCACATTCCGGGCGCTATATTCGTGGGTGTGGAGGGCAGTTTTGCCACTTGGGTGGGCACGCTCATCACCGACCTGAAAACGCCCATCCTTTACCTGGCCGACGAAGGCAAGGAAGAAGAGGTGGTAACGCGCCTTTCGCGCGTGGGCTACGACCACACCATTGGCTATCTGAAAGGCGGCATGGAAGCATGGAAAGCAGCAGGAAAAGAGATCGACACGGTGGACCAGGTGAGTGCGCAGCAGTTTGAAAAAATGTTTGCTGAGAAGAAAGAAATGAACGTGCTGGACGTGCGCAAACACAGCGAATACGACTCGCAGCACATTCCCGGGGTTGAGAATTTCCCGTTGGATTTCATCAACAGCAGCATGAGCGAGCTGGACAGCAAGAAGCAATACTATGTGCATTGCCTGGGCGGATACCGCAGCATGATCGCCATTTCTATCCTCAAGGCACGCGGATTCCACAATCTGGTGGATATTGAAGGAGGCTTCAAGGCATTGGTCGAAACTTCGCTGCCCATGACCGAATTCCACGAAGCCAGCACCATGCTGTAATCTTTTTATTGGTTTCATTGGGCGCTGCAATTCAGCAATGGGTTGCAGCGCTTTTTATAAAAACAAATTGCGCGATTTCAAAATCCATATGGTATCGGCCTTTGTTCTGCTCCTGGCTGCGCAGGTAGCTTTGGCTCAGGTAGCAAAGGACAGCTCTTCCGTGGCCCTTTCGTGGAATGGCGAATGGCGTAACTATATGATGTACACAGGCAATGGTGGCAGCCTAAAGGACTGGAACGCCCTGGCCAGCGGAGGCCGCATAGGTGGGAAAATGTCGCTGCCCAAAGGGTTTTCGCTGGGCATTCAGGGCTATGCCACGGTGCGGGTGCTGGGCAACGACAACTCTGCGCCCGATAGTGCCACAGGTGCTGGAAGTCGCTACGAGCCTACACTATTCGACAGGGCCAGTCCTTCTAGGGATATCACGGCATTTG
>CAZBBV010000378.1:0-2119 GCA_964490025.1 uncultured Cryomorphaceae bacterium
GGCCCGTGGACGACTGGGATGTGCGGCAGATTCTGGTGAAAGCCGGCGAGCGCGACCTTCCGGGCTATACGCAAAGCAATGACTTCAACGTAAAATGGAACCACAACCAAGACCCAAAAGCCCACCCCAGCTCGCGTTTTAGCGCCAATGTGAATGCCGGATCGAGCAGCTATTTCCAATTCAACACCACCAATCCCAACGACTACCTGCGCAACCAAATGAACAGCGCCATTAGTTGGAGCTATAGCAATGCCGACAAGCCGTGGTCGCTTTCGGCCAACCTGCGTCACAGTCAAAACACAGCCACACGGGCCATTTCGCTTACCCTGCCGGATGTAGCTTTCAACGTTCAGCGCTTTATGCCTTTTGAGCGGAAAGTGAAATTAGGAAAAGCGAAGTGGTACGAAAACATTGGCACACAGTACAGCATGAACTTCAAGAATCAAATTGACAGCTACGATACATTGCTCTTCAACGATTTTTCTACCGACCAGCTCAAGTACGGCTTTAGGCACAACATACCGATCAGCACCAATATCAACCTGTTCCGATTCGTAACCGCCACACCGCAGTTTACGTACAACGAACGCTGGTATTTCGACCGAAGAATTCAGACCTGGGACCCCGGCCAAGAACTCATTGTGTACGACACCGTAAACGGTTTTGGTGCGGTGCGCGATTTTTCGTTCAACACCCGCTTTACCACAAAAATATATGGCATGTGGAACTATCGCCGCGGGAAAGTAACGGCCCTTCGACATGTGCTTACACCGAGCGTAAATGTGATATTTCAGCCCGACTTCTCTGAGCCGAGTTGGGGCTATTACGACGAAGTGCAGATAGACACCACCGGAAAGACCCGCAGATACAGTTTCTACGACCAAGGCATATACGGCACAGCGCCACAAGGAAAGCAGGGCAGCATCAACCTAAGCCTGATCAACAACCTCGACCTGAAGTATCGCAGCTTCAAGGACAGTGTGGAAACGATACAGAAGCTGAGCATTTTCGAGAGCTTCACTTTCAATACGGGCTATAACCTGGTGGCCGACTCGTTCAATCTGGCGCCGCTTACCTTCAATGGCCGCACCAAGTTTTTCAATGGAGCCATGATATTGCGCGTGGATGGCACCTTCGATTTTTATGCCCTGGACAGTGAGGGCATTCGTGTGAACCAATACCAATGGGAGCGCGGCGACGGGCTCAGCCGATTTACGCAAGGAACCGTGGCGCTCACTTTCAATTTGCGCAGCAAGCAAGAAAACAAACCGGCGAGAAACAATGCTGCACTCAACCCCATGCTTCCGGAAATAGAAGATGAAGAAGAGGAGAGCGACCTTCAGCAAAAAGACCACCTGAACAACCGATTTGATACCTATGTGGATTTTAGTGTGCCCTGGAACCTGAGTGCCGATTATAACATCACCTACCGAAAGCCCAATCTCGAAACATTGATTGTTCAGTCACTGGCGGTACGCGGCGATTTTAGCCTTACGCCTAATTGGAAAATGGGCTTCTCATCCGGATTGGATATGGAAACATGGGAGCTCACCTACACCACCATTGACGTATACCGCGATTTGCACAGTTGGGAAATGCGCCTATCGTGGGTGCCTTTTGGTTTTCAGCAGAGCTACAATTTCTACATAGGTATCAAGGCCCCTGTGCTAAAAGATGTGCGGGTGACCCACCGCCGCGGCTTGGGCGATTTCTAACCAGTTTTTTAGTATTTGCCTGCCATCAGGCGTCATTACGCTTTCGGGATGAAACTGAATGGCGTGAATCAATTCCACTTTGTGCTGCCAGGCCATCACACGACCTTCGGCGTCCTCCACCAATATTTCCATTTCAGGTGGTATAGAATTTCTTTCAACGACCCACGAGTGGTAGCGGCCGGCCAAAAAGCGATTTGGAATGTTCGAAAACAACTGCGATTCGCGCACTTGATGCATATCGTGCTGTACGCCATGGTACACCTGCGGTAGGTTTTGCAAAAGAGCGCCATAGTGCTCCCCTAATGCCTGACAACCCAGGCAAATGCCTAAAATGGGTTTTCGGCCCGCATATTTTCGAATGAGCTCCGGCATCTGTCCGCTAGCGGATGGCAATCCGGGGCCGG
>CAZBBV010000379.1:0-2093 GCA_964490025.1 uncultured Cryomorphaceae bacterium
TAGGCACTTGGATAGCTAATCCTATTAATAGAGAAGTCGTCCCACTATACCGTGAACCCTCATTAAACTCAAAAGTATCTACCCGATTGCATTCAAAAGATCGTGTTGTAATCATTCTTGATATAAGCGGGGATTGGATGCTAGTTGAAACCATATCAAAAGGTAAAAAGAAACGGGGTTGGTTAGACCCAAAGATGCAATTTGGCAGTCCCTACGGTACTTCTTTATAAATACAATGGACCACCCTCGATTGGGCGTATTTACAATCCATGCCTAAATAAACTTTTTGCGTTTCTATTATTTGAAACATAGGCTTTGTACTGAAAACTTATCGGAAAGCTCCGGTTCTATTTTTTTTTCAAAAAAATGCACAAGCGAGGACGCCTTCGCCAACGCAGCTAAGAAATGAATTCTTGCTGCTCACAAGGTTTTCCTTAACACTTCCAACTTAGCGGGAAGCTTATTTTGGTGGCATGAAAAAATACCTACTTCCGCTTTTCGTGCTCCTTTATGCCTTCAGTTTTGGGCAGCAAGTGCCGGACACCGCTTACATTTACCATATTCCCAAACCAAAGTATAAGCACCCCGAAGGCCCGCTGGTGATGATAGATGCCGCACACAACAACCTACACACACGAACTGCGGGTTTTGCCGCCTTTGCCAAGCTGCTGGAAGGTGATGGATATCGCACCACTTCCCTGAACGCTTCGTGGGAAAACATGAAAATGCTGGAGGAATGCGACATACTCGTTGTGGCAAATGCCATCCATTCCAGGAATATGGGCAGCTGGTACAACCCTACTTTTACTGCCTTTTCCGATCAGGAAATTGAAAAGATCGTTCAATGGGTTTCGGATGGCGGTAGCCTCTTGCTCATTGCCGACCACATGCCATTTGCCGGCGCGGCATCCGCTTTGGCACACGCTTTCGGCTTTGAGTTCTTAAATGGCTTTGCCTTTACGGAAACAGAGGCCTGGCCACCATCCACTTTTAACCTTTCCAACCAAGGGCTTCAAAACACGCACCTGCTGAATGGTGGGCACGAATGGGAAAAGGTGGACCAAGTGGCGACTTTCACGGGCTCGGCATTCAGCATTCCTGAGAATGCACATTCCATATTGTGCTTTGGAGCGGAGCACTATTCATTGCAGCCGGATACTGCGTGGCAATTTCATCCCGGCACTCCGCGGACTTCGCTCGAGAATCATTCCCAAGGAGCGGTGATGGTTTTTGGAAAAGGAAGGGTTGCCATCTTCGGCGAAGCGGCCATGTTCACAGCGCAAGTCGTAAACGGTAATTTCAAAGTGGGAATAAATGCTGACTCCGCCCCGCAAAATGCCCAATTCGTACTCAACCTTATTCATTGGCTGGATACAAGCGACTGAGAGAATGATCGCTATTGAGTTTATTGGTTTTCGTGTTCAAATTTCATTGACTCCGGTTTTATCCCTTGATTTTTTTATCCGCACTCAGGCCGGTTCTAAATAAAAAAGGCAGCCTTTCGGATGCCTTTTCTTTATCAGTAAGTGTTCTGGAAATACTACTCGTTCACTTCCACTTCTATATTCACGCTATCGCCATCCACGGTTTTCTTAATGATCACTTCTTTCTCCATCTCTTCGCCATGGCATTGTTTCTTGGCGCAGCATGGTTTTTCGCATTCTTCACCGTCGCGGCTACATGCCTTGTCCATTTTGCAATGCTTGCTGCCCATGTCAGCACAGTGGCCTTTGTCGGAGCTGCATTCGTACATGGAGCATGAGCTCTGAGGACAATAGCGCGCACAATAGTCGCGGGTGAGGTAGCCACCAATCATGAACAACAAGCCCAGCGCTACAAACCAACGCATGGTTTTCCATTGGGTGGATGGACTGTACATCACCACACCAAAAATGAGTAAGGCCAAACCGATAAGAATAACTGCTAATAACATAATGTTGAGGTTTTATTGATTTGCCCAAAGGTAGAAGGATTTAGATACCTAGCGCTAACTGCCTGTTTTTTATCTCCTTTCAGGTTTAGAGGATTGGAACTACGACCGAGGCAAAACGCTTGTTGTTAAATTCCTCAACGCGCGGTTGAAACTATATTCC
>CAZBBV010000380.1:0-2084 GCA_964490025.1 uncultured Cryomorphaceae bacterium
CGCCCATCTACTTTAGCACTCAAGGTTTCACAAATAGTGAGTTTGGGTTAATTGTTCTTTAGGAAAGCTTCCGGTCTTGAAAAAAGGCCGGAAGTTTTTGCTTTAGCTTGTTACCTTTACCGCAATCGATCCACGAAATATGAAGCCGGATAGCTTTTCGGAAGACCTCAACCCCGAAGAACAGGAATTTGAACGCAAGCTGCGCCCCCAGAGTTTTGAAGACTTTGCCGGCCAGGAACAGATCATTGAAAATTTGATGGTGTTTTGCGAAGCCGCCCGCCGCCGTGGCGAAGCGCTGGACCATGTGCTGCTGCACGGTCCACCCGGCCTGGGGAAAACCACCCTGGCCAACATTATAGCCAACGAGCTGGGCGTGAACATAAAAGTGACCAGCGGCCCGGTGCTAGACAAGCCTGCCGACCTGGCGGGCCTGCTCACCAACCTCGACGAGCGCGACGTGCTCTTTATCGACGAAATACACCGCCTAAGCCCGGTGATTGAGGAATACCTCTACAGCGCCATGGAGGATTACAAAATAGACATCATGATAGAAAGCGGGCCCAATGCCCGTTCGGTGCAAATCAACCTGAGCCCCTTTACACTAATAGGCGCCACCACGCGCAGCGGCCTGCTTACCTCGCCCTTGCGCGCGCGCTTTGGCATCAATTCGCGCCTGGCTTACTACAACACCGAGCTGCTCTCGCACATTGTGGGGCGCTCGTCGCAAATATTGGGTGTGGACATCCATGCCGACGCCACCTTCGAGATAGCGCGCCGCAGCCGCGGCACACCGCGCATAGCCAATGCCTTGCTGCGTCGTGTGCGCGATTTTGCCGAGATAAAAGGTAGCGGCGTGATAGACCAAGCCATCACCGAATACGGCCTGAATGCCCTGCATGTGGACAGCCACGGTCTGGACGAAATGGACAACCGCATTCTGCGCACCATTATTGAAAAATTCAAAGGCGGACCGGTGGGCATCTCCACCATTTCTACTGCCATCAGCGAGCAATCGGGCACCATTGAAGAGGTGTACGAGCCCTACCTCATCCAGGAAGGCTACCTGATGCGCACACCGCGCGGACGCGAGGCCACCGAAAAAGCCTACAAGCATTTGGGCATTGCCCGACCGCTCGATCAAGGGTCGTTGTTTTGAGCATGAAGCGCGAGCAGCTTTCGCAAAAGCTTAAAGCGCATGCCAAGGCGCTGGGCTTTATGTCGTGCGGCATCTCGGAGGCTACTTTTCTCGAAGAAGAAGCTCCGCGACTGGAGCGCTGGCTGAAAGGCAATAAGCACGGCGAAATGGCCTACATGGAAAACCATTTCGACAAGCGCCTCGATCCGCGCCTGCTGGTAGATGGCGCCCGTTCGGTTATCTCGCTTCTGCTCAATTATTACCAGGAACCACTGAACGGCGAAGGGCCGAAAATTTCCCGCTATGCGCTGGGCGAAGATTACCATTTTGTGATCAAGCGAAAGCTGAAGGAGCTTTTGAATTGGCTAAAAGAAGAAGTGGGCGAAGTGAATGGCCGCGCCTTTGTGGACTCGGCGCCGGTGCTGGACAAGGCCTGGGCCAAGCGCTCCGGCCTGGGCTGGGTGGGGAAGAACAGCAACCTCATTACCCCAAGTGTGGGTTCGTATTACTTTATTGCCGAGCTCATAGTGGATGTGCCGCTGCACTACGACACGCCTATAAACGACTACTGCGGCACTTGCACGCGCTGCATTGACGCTTGCCCCACAGAGGCCATTGTGCAGCCCTACGTGGTGGATGGCAGCAAATGTATTTCGTACGCCACCATTGAGCTGAAGAACAGCATTCCCGATTTTTTTCTCGGCAAAATGGACGACTGGATCTTCGGCTGCGACGTGTGTCAGGAGGTGTGCCCGTGGAATCGCTTTTCCACCCCACATCAGGAACCGGCTTTCGAAGTTTCCGCAGAAATGAAGCGCATGAACAGAAAAGACTGGTTGGAGCTAACAGAAGAAGTTTTTCAAGTGATTGCAAAAAAATCGCCCATGAAACGCCCGGGCTACGAAGGCCTGAAACGAAACATTGCTTTTCTGTCTAAGGACGCAGAGGC
>CAZBBV010000381.1:0-2079 GCA_964490025.1 uncultured Cryomorphaceae bacterium
CACGAAACGGTGGTGAAAGGCGACGCGAAGTTTTACGCCATTGCCGCCGCTTCTATTTTGGCCAAAACCGAGCGCGACCACATCATGGAAGCCTTGCACGCCGAATGGCCGCACTACGCCTGGGAAAAGAACAAAGGTTACCCCACGCCCGAACACCGCAAGGGCATTGCGCTTCACGGACCCTGCGTGCACCACCGCATGTCGTTCACGCTACTGCCGCCGCAGCTCAAGCTGCCGTTTTGAAAACTCATTGAATAAATCGCCACAACTCTGCGTTAGTTCCCTAGCCGCAACCCTTACCTTAGTCGGCAAACGATTTCACAGCAATGAGGCAAGTTTCCATTTCTCGTTTTTTGATACTGGCATTGGCCATCAGCACCTTATTTTCCTGCAAAAAAGAAGACGGTGCCAGTGCGCCTATCGCTTCTGTTTCTTCGGATGCGCTGCTCATAGCGGACGTGCGCTCGTGGAGCAAGCTTGAAGCGCAAATCAGCAAAACAGAATTGTGGCAAGAGGCCGATAGCCTGGCCATTTGGAGCGATTTTCTTTCCGGGCTCAAAGACATGCATCAATACTACCTGAGCGGCGAGGCGCGATTGCTGGAAATTCCTTTTTTACTTTCTATACACCGCAGCGGCGCTAAGGACTACGCCTGGATGATTTCTGTTTCGGAAGAAGACTGGACCGAAGGCGGAGCGCCTATGTACCTCGACAAACGCACCGTGGCCAAGCGCGAATACGAAGGCCACGACATTTGGGAGCTGCGCCGCGAAGACAAGGGATGGAAACTCTTTGCCGCACTGTGCAACGGCGTTTTGGTTATTTCTCCCAGCGATCTGCTCATTGAAAAAGCCATTCGGCAAATCAGTTCCGGGAAAAGCCTGCGCGACGACAGCAGTTTTGAAAAACTAATGAGCACCGCCAACCGAAAGGATGTGGCTAACCTTTATCTGCGCATTCCGGAGCTGGACGATCTTTTCAAACGCTACTTCCACAAAGGAAATTCCGATTGGCCCAACTATTCCGGCGAGTGGGTGTCGTTCGATTTGAATTTTAATAGCGATCAATTGGTGGCCACCGGCCTCACCTCTTTCTACGACAGCATTCCCGGCGTGCTCAATCTTTTTTCAAAAAATAGCGCCCAGCGCATTGATCTCGCCGAGCGCTTTCCTTCGAACACTGCCGCTTTTGTGGCGGTGAGTTTTGAAAATTTCCGCACTTGGGAGCGCGACTACAAGAAAATGCTTTGGCACCAAAACAAGCAGGTGACCTACCAAAAGGCCGAAGCCAACGAGAAGTTGAAGGATGCCTTTACCAGTTGGGTGGACAACCAGTTTGCGCTGTGCATCACCGAAACCAAATCGCCCGACCTGAGCAAGAATGTGGTGGCGGTCTTCAAAGCCCGCGAAGGACGCAGCGCTTCCGAGAAGCTCTTTGCCATTGCCGACCCATTGAAAACGGAGGAATACCGCGGACTAACCATTGGCTACTTGCCCTACAATGTGATGTCCGTGCTTTTCGGTGAACTTTTTCACGACATCCAAAAACCCTATTTCGCCATAGAGGGCGACTTCGTGTGGTTTGCCAACGACATTTCCACGCTTCGGGCGGTGATCAACGACTTTATGTCCGGGCGTGTGCTTTCCAACACACCGCGCTACGAAGAGATGAGCGCCGAGCTCGACAGCCGAGCACACATTTTGCTCTATGCCGAAAATCCCGAAATGTGGTCGCTAGCCGAAGCCTTGCTCACCGGACCGACATGGAAAGACATGCGTAAGCACGAGAAGACCGCGCAATTGGCCAAGGCCGTCATCATGCAATGGCTGGTGAAACCGGATGTGGCGCAATGCAGTATGGTGCTCAGCTATTCGCGCGAGGTGGTGCAAGACACGCGCTTGCTGTGGTCGGCAGCGCTTGAGGCGCCCATTGCGGCGGGGCCGTGGTTTATTACCAACCACCTCACCCAGATGAAAGAAGTGATGGTGCAAGACGAAAGCAAACTGCTTTATCACTTCGACACACAAGGGAAGTTGCTCTACACACGGGCATTGGATGGTATTATTCTCGGCGAGATGC
>CAZBBV010000382.1:0-2071 GCA_964490025.1 uncultured Cryomorphaceae bacterium
AGCGCGCTGTCCACTGTGATTTTTACCCGCGTTTGCACCGCGTCAGTATCGCCGGTCGCTGGTATTACTTCACCCGATTGTATCAAATGTTCAGGAACCAATACATCTATCAGTGCGCCATTTTCGTCTAGCAAATGCACTTCGGCGAGTAGGTAAATGGGAAAAGTATTGGTGAAAAGCACATCCAAAGCGCCACCGATTACACGGTTCTTCGGGTCAATTTCAGCCCAATTGAAGGCAGAAGTATCGCGAAGCAGGATGTCTGCCGCGCCAAAATGCAAAGGGAATTCCATGTCTAAGTAGGCATCCATGCCTTGGTCGTAGTAGATAAAATCAGGTACTGATGCCGGTCCGTTCGGGTTAAGAGAAACAGTGCCTTCGAAGCTAAGGTCGGTCGGGAGTTTTTCCAGCACATCAATGATATTAGAATTGCTTTGGTCGAAACTGATCTGTGTATTGGTGGGCTGAATAACGCCGGGACCCGTTTCCACTGCGCGGTTTATGTTGAGCGTGGAGGTGCCTGTCCAGGTAATTTCTTCTTCGGTTCCTGTTTTACTGTTGTAGGCTTTTATGCTTTGAATATCGAGAATGGCCTCAGCGCCCACTTGGTTGTGTACACGGAGCGAAATAGTTCCGGCTGTAAGGTCTAATGTTCCTCCTTGAATTCTTTGCAGATCAGTGAGGGCGCTGTACTCAGGGCCCACTTGCATCACGGTGTCGCCTAAGTAGCCGCGGGCGTAGTTCATCACCATTTGACTGATGCCTGCTTGAAATACAAGGCTGTCTGCCAGGCTCAGGTTTATTATTTGCCCGGTGCTGTCTATCCGCGCAATGATGAAGTCGTAAAATGTGCTGGTGGTATCCTTGTTTTTTCCGGTTAGGTCCATGGCGTAGCCTTGAAAGCTCTCCACAAAATTGTCGTAGCTGCTGCCATTGGGTGGTGCAGGCTGAATGGTTTTCAGATACTTGTACGGGATGCCATTGTATTTGGCTTCCGGAATCTCGAAGTTGAGGTAAATGGTGTCTTCCACGGTACTCCACACTTCAAAGAAAATTTCCCCACTGCGCACCGTGCAAAAGGTAAGCTCAAGTCCGTTGGCCGAACTTAGGTACACATTCGGTGTGTCGTTTATAAGGTCTTGAGCAGGCCAGATGGCCGTGGCTTCATAAGGCTTCAAGTCTTTTAGGCTGATAAAAATGTTGAGCGCGTCGGTGGTGTCAATGAGCACCGACTGGCCATTGCTTCCCGGCGATTCTATGGAAACCAATGTGGCGGTGAGGTCGCTGTCAATCGTTATTCCGTCTATATTCTTGCTTCGGGTTATGGAGCTTCCGGCGCCGAGATAGGGAATGGTATCGCGAATGATGATGCCGGAAGTGATGTTGTTTCTGATTTCGTACACCAGGTCGGTGATGTCAATGGGCAAACCGTTATCAAAAGTGATTTCGAAAGTTCCTTCCAGAAGTGTCAGGCTTTGGAAGTATTGCCCTGCATCTACCGGAAAGCTCGTGCCTGCCATGGAAGGAAGCGGAGGAATGACAATGCTGTTTCCGTTTGCGGCTATTATAAGCGCCCCGGCCAGTCCTCCATTTTGAGCAATGTATCCAAGGCTTACCGAAAGGTCAATGTTTTGATTTCCCAACTGCAGGCTGTCCAACCGAAAGCTCTCTCGAAGTATATAATCGAAAGGCTCCATAATGTCCTTCAGGCTGAAAGAGTAAAGCTTTTGGCGCAGCACAAGCGTCAGCAATCCGTTGTTGTCTATAGTGATGTTGCTGTCCGGAACAAGGTCCGTGATGTCCAAATCTGTTTGAAGAATTGGGCCTAGCGCATCCACATCCCATTGCAGCACATCCTTGTCTCTGCGGCAGCTCAGGGCTAGTGAGAGCAAGAGAATTAATGATATAAAATGTCTTAATCGCATACGTTTTGCTTCAGAATGAATAAGTTGAATACCTGAATTACGTAAAAACTCGGCGTTCTATTGGTTTAATATTTACTTTTGGCTTGGTAAAGCAACAAATTAAAACCAATCACCATGAAAAAATTACTTCTTTCAGTTCTTGCAGT
>CAZBBV010000383.1:0-2056 GCA_964490025.1 uncultured Cryomorphaceae bacterium
CAGTTTCCGGCAAAGGCATTCATCTGCTCACGCGAAATTTCTATCAGCTCCTTCTCGCATTCCTGTAAGCTTGTTCTGAGCATTTCGTGCTCTTCGCGTGCCATACATTCCAAACAAAATACTGCCCACGCTTCGCCCAGGCCCATCACTACATTGCTGTGGTAGATGGCTTGTTGCTCTTGGTCGTGGGCATGAAATATTACGGCTTCATAATCGTAATGCGCTGCCCATTGCTTTACCAGGTTTTCGTCTGTTCGGGGAGAAATAGAAGCATACACCTTTTCATACAATCGATCGAGCACCAAGCTGCCCGTACCTTCCAGAAAGCGCCCTTCATTTTCATAATGGCTCCAATCCAACAATTCAAGCTTTCTGCTTGTAAAAGCTTCTATCTTTTCTTTTACATCATCTCTGCGCTCCAGCCTTCGGTTG
Source organism: uncultured Cryomorphaceae bacterium (assembly GCA_964490025.1). Taxonomy (GTDB): domain Bacteria; phylum Bacteroidota; class Bacteroidia; order Flavobacteriales; family ECT2AJA-044; genus CAZBBV01. The sequence goes on from CAZBBV010000383.1 coordinate 433, forward strand.
GCCGCAAACATGGGGTAGCGCTGGAATTGACCATTTACCACACTGAACCAGTTGTTCGGAAAAATGGCGTCAGGCTTGGGCGGCTCAGGTTGGTCGTCTATCACCAAAACCTCTACGCCGGCAGCGCGAAGTTGCAGTACAGCATGGTCGAACTGCTGCAACACCAACGCATTGGAAAAGGATTCCCGACTTTGAAAACTGTTGTTTTCGGCCGTTTCGGCATTGAAGCCAAAAGCGGCAGGACGCACCATCAATATTTTAGAAGGCGAATTCCACATTAGAAATTGGGCCTTAGCAGGTAGGTGCGGTAGAAATCGTCAATGATGGTCACCACTTCGTCAATTTTGTCCACCACATGAAAGAGGTCGAAATCGCTTTCTTCAATCATCTTGTTTTCGAGCATGTGGCTGCGCAGCCATTGCACAAAAGGGTTCCAATACTCGCTGCAGTAGAGGATGATGGGGAAACGGTCAATTTTTTTGGTTTGAATGAGTGTCAATGCTTCGGTGAGCTCATCCAAGGTGCCAAAGCCGCCCGGCATTACGATAAAGGCCTGTGAGTATTTCACAAACATCACCTTGCGCACAAAGAAATAATCGAACTCCAAAAGCTTGTCTCTGTCGATATAAATATTGGCGCCCTGCTCGTGGGGCAGCTCAATGTTTAGCCCCACGCTACTGCCGCCGGCCCTGCGAGCCCCACGGTTTCCGGCTTCCATGATGCCCGGACCGCCTCCCGTGATTATTCCATAGCCACGCATGGCCAGCCGATAGGCGGTTTCTTCACCAATCTTGTAGTACTTGTCTTCTTCATTCAGTCGGGCCGAACCAAAAATGGTGACACATGGTCCTATTCGCGACATTTTCTCAAAGCCGTCCACGAACTCAGCCAGGACCTTAAATATTTGCCAGCTGTCGCGGGTTTTTATTTCGTTCCAGTCTTTTTGGATGATTTTATTGTAGGCTTGGCTCATTGCGTCGTGCATTTTGTAGTTCTAGTTTCAGAAAACGTCCGGTATGGCTTTTTTCGTTTTCGGCAATTTCCTCCGGCGTTCCTTCGGCCACAATTTTTCCGCCAGCTGCGCCACCTTCGGGGCCTATGTCGATCACCCGGTCGCACACTTTGATCACATCCAAATTGTGCTCAATGATCACAATGGTGTTGCCTTTGTTTACCAACTTTTGCAGCACCTCCAGCAGTACACGAATGTCTTCGAAATGCAGGCCCGTGGTGGGTTCATCCAAAATGTATAGAGTCTTTCCGGTGTCGCGCTTGGCCAGTTCGGTTGCTAGTTTTACACGCTGTGCTTCGCCGCCCGAAAGCGTGGTGCTTTGCTGACCCATGGTAATGTAGCCCAAGCCCACATCTGCAAGGGTTTTCACATGGCGTTTTATTTTGGGCAAGGCGTCAAAAAATTCCACGGCATCTTCCACGCTCATGTCCAGCACATCCGAAATGGATTTGCCTTTGTAGCGCACCTCTAGCGTTTCGCGGTTAAAGCGTTTGCCTTGGCAAGTGGGGCAGGTGACATGCACGTCGGGTAAAAAGTTCATTTCAATGACCTGCATGCCCGCACCTTCGCAGGTTTCGCAGCGTCCGCCTTTCACATTAAAGCTAAATCGTC
>CAZBBV010000384.1:0-2056 GCA_964490025.1 uncultured Cryomorphaceae bacterium
TCCGCGAAGAGTGTACACACAAGCGCACATGGATGTTGTAGCTGAATCGGTAATCGATGTGTATGAAAACAGAAAAAAAATCAAAGGGCTGAAGATGCTTTACGAACCTAAGTACCTGCGCTTTTTTCAGGCAAGGTTCGAAAGGCTTCAATAATGATCTGCAATTAAAAGCATGGGATTTAGTACCAAAAGACGATTATTTCCTGGGTTAAATTTTTGAATAGCCGCATTCGGCTTATTGAAAAAGATATTTTTACCTCATTAAATGGTGTAATCAGTAAGGTTATCCTTGCTGCCGAATACCATTTATATAAAACCTAAATCCTAAAGATTTCGACTTATGAAGAGTTCGCATTTCTATGCTATGGCTATTGCTGCCTTGCTCGCATCATGCAAAGAAAAAACACCGGTACAAGCACCACCCCCTGAAGTAAAAGTAGTAGTGGTGGAAATGCGTGATGTGGACCTTGAAAAAGATTTCGTGGCCCACATTTTTGGCCAAAAAGACATTCCTATTCGTGCTAGGGTGGAGGGATTCCTGACGGGCATCCACTTTAAGGAAGGAACCATGGTGAGAAAAGGAGCCTTGCTCTATTCTGTCGATCAGGATCAGTACATGACCTCTGTGAATGCTGCCAAAAGCGAATTGGCGGAGGCCAATGTGGCCCTCATACAAGCGGAGAGCGATTTAGAAAGATACATTCCGCTTGCGGAAATGAATGCAATATCGAAGAAGGACCTTGACGCCGCACAAGCAAAAAGAGACGGCGCCATACAACGGGTAAAAGCGGCACAAGCCAAGCTCGACTACCAAAATATTCAGCTGAGCTACACCAAAATGCAATCGCCGGTAGATGGCCTTATAGGCAAAACTCAGGCGCGAATCGGCGAATTTGTTGGCCGAGAGCCCAATCCTGTTATCCTAAACACGATTTCAATTATTGATACCCTGCGTGTAGAGTTTTACCTCTCCGAAAATGACTACCTGTCCATTTTTAAGTCCATGCTCGAAGAGGGCCATATAGAGAGGGACAAAAAGAAGACTTATGAACTAATCCTGGCTGACGGGACAACCTATAGCGAGAAAGGGAAAATCGAATTTATCAACCGGGAGATAGATTCAGATATGGGTACAATTACCATTTCAGCCATTTTCCCAAATCCTCAAAGGATGTTGCGCCCCGGTCAATTTGCCCGAATTAGAGTACCCCTAAATGAAGTGAAGGATGCCAAACTGATTCCACAACGCGCCGTAACAGAAATTCAAGGCCAGTCCTTTGTGTATGTGGTAGGCGAAGGAAATAAACTATCCCGTGTTTTGGTAAATATTGAGGGTGTTTATAAGGACTATTTCGTGGTGAGCGAAGGGCTGAATGAAGGAGACAAATTGGTGCTGGAAGCAGTACAGCGGGTTGCCGAAGGCATGTTGGTGAGCCCGGTTGTTGCAGAGTTTCAATCGAAAATGAAGAACTGACCATGAGCCAGGAAATCAATCCCTCGCAGCACATCTTTTTTGTTCGCCGGCCCATTGTGGCTATGGTCATAGCCATTTTCATGGTCATCATTGGTGGCATCTCTATTTTGGGCTTGGCCATTGAGCAGTATCCCAACATTACCCCACCGGTGGTGATGGTTACCTCTGCTTTTACGGGGGCGAACGCCATCAATGTGGAGCAATCTGTGGCCTCGCCGTTGGAGCAGGAAATAAATGGGGTGGAGAACATGATTTACATGAAGTCCACCAACGTGAACGACGGCACTATCACGCTCAATGTCACTTTCGATCTCGGCACCGATCCGGACATGAATACGGTATTTACACAAAACCGTGTATCCGCCGCATCACCCAAACTGCCGGAGGAGGTGAAACGAATAGGTGTAAAAACAGAAAAATCGAACCCAAGTGTTTTGATGCTCATTTCGCTCACCTCGCCCAATGGAACCTTCGATCAGCAGTTTTTGGGCAATTATTCTACTATTAACATTATTGATGAATTGCGTCGACTGAAAGGCGTTGGCCGCGTGCAGTTATTTGGCTCCAGCGACTATTCTATGC
>CAZBBV010000385.1:0-2040 GCA_964490025.1 uncultured Cryomorphaceae bacterium
CACCAAATCGGGTTGGATGCGGCGGATGTGAAAGGGCACCGAAAGGTGAAACCACAGCCACCACAGGAAAGGGTGACGCGCCTGCGGAAACACCGAAATGCCATGCACATTGGGGCCGTAGATAAATTGCTGGTCGAACTTGCGGTCGAAAAACAGATAAAAATCCACCTCCGGATGGGCCACGGTGAGTCTACGCAGCACTTCATGCGAGAACTTGCCCACGCCTTCGAGCCTGCCGGGCAGCAAGGTGCGCACATTGATGGCTATTTTCAGTCGTTTTTCCAAGTCAAAATTTTCTTTCGTTTCCGGTCATTTTCTCGCCGCATACCACCGTGCCATTGCCTTCGTTTGGTGGCATAGTCGTTTTGCTACTTTTGCGCCAATGGATCAGCAAATAAAAAGGAAAATAGAGAATATGCGCACCGACCGCAATTTGCACCTTTTGCTGAAGGGTAGCGGATGGGTCATGTTCTTCAAAGTGCTGGGCGCGTTAAGCGGTTATCTCTTCACTTTTGTGGTGAGCAAAGAGCTGGGCGCCGGCACCTACGGCATCTTCGAGATGTGCTTCACGGCCATGATGATCATCACCACCTTGGGCAAATTCGGCATGGATAGCTCGCTGGTGCGCCTCATTCCGCAATACAAAGAACAAAACAAGCGCGGCGCCATTCCTAAAGTATATCGCAACAGCCTGTGGTTTGGCACGGCCATGGGCGCCGTTTTGGGCATCATGCTCTTTTTCAGTGCGGGTTGGCTAGCCCGTGTTTTTGGAACCGAAGAATACGAATGGGGTTTCAAAATCACGGCTTTGATTGTTGTCCCTTCGGTTTGGTGGTTCATCAATTCCGAAACACTTCGCGCCTTCAAGCGCATGCTCCCCTATGCCATGATGCAGCAGGGCGCCATGTTTCTATTGGCCACATTGCTCATTTGGGCATTGCCCTGGGAAGGCTTGGCCGAAAATTTTCAAGTTCCCGTTATCGCCTTCTATATCGCCATCTTGGTGATTGCAGGATTGAGCTTTTTGGTGTTGCGGCCCAGTTTGCAAAAAGAAAAAATGAACGAGGGCACACCCGACAGCATGCGCTTCTTGCTGCGTCTGGCTACGCCTATACTCGTTTCGGGTTCCATGTTTTTGGTGATGTCGTGGACGGATACGCTCATGCTCGGCTATTTTGCCGACGAGGTGGCAATTGGCGTTTACCGCGTGATTTTCAAAATCGCTTCGCTTATCACCTTTACGCAGTTTGCCATCAACAGCATTGCGGCGCCCATGTACGCACAGTTTCACGCCCGCGACTCAGTGAAGGATATGGCGCAGATCACCCGACAGATAGGCATGCTGAACCTGGTTTTTGCCATTCCCTTGTTCGCAGCCATTGCCCTGTTTCCTGAATTTATCACCGGCATGTTTGGCGAGGAATACAAGGTGGGCGCCACGGAAATGATTGTGCTGGCCGCAGGCCAGTTGGTGAACAGCCTCTGCGGACCCAACATGACCATACTGACCATGACAGGCAAGGAGCGCAACGCACAAGCGATCATGATGGTAGCTGCCGGAGCCAACCTGTTGCTCAATTTTTTACTCATTCCGAAATATGGGATTATGGGCGCGGCCATTGCCACTTCGGTGAGTATGGTACTTTGGAACATAGCCTCCGTAGCGGCCATTTACCGATACTATAAAATCATCACCATCCCTATTTTGGGCTATTTCCAGAGCCGGTCATGGTAGTCGATTTTTTCATAGTGGGCGCGGCCAAATGCGGCACCACCACCCTGGCCGACTATCTGGGGGCGCATCCAATCGTGTGCTTTAGCCCCATCAAGGAGCCCAACTATTTTGCTGCGGACATTCAGCCCGAAAAATTCTCCAAAGCATTCAAACAAAATTTGGGAAAAAGCATGGAGGAATATTTTTCTCATGACTTTCCTGCTCCGCGACAGATCGCCTTTGTGCAAAAAAGCAGCGACTATGAAAGGCTTTTCAGTTCATGCGAAGGCAAGCAAATAAAAGGCGAGGCCAGCACCTCTTATCTC
>CAZBBV010000386.1:0-2033 GCA_964490025.1 uncultured Cryomorphaceae bacterium
TTATTGCAAATCTATTTTCGTTTTAATGAAATCATCTCATGTAACATTTCAGGATTCTGTCGGTTGTCCCAAAAGGCCAAAACCACAATTTCAGTGTCAAGAACAGTATAGATCAAACTATAATTCTTTAAGGCGGCTATTCTAACTTCTTCGAATTCAGTTTTTCTTCCAATGCTTGGGTGATCTGAAAGAATCTTAGTCGTATGATCAATCTTTTGCAATAGTTTTAATGAAAAACTGGTCGATTTGTTTTTCTCTAGCCAATACTGCAAAACAAACCGCAATTGTTTTTTTGCAATAGAAGTCCAAACTATTTTCCTTCCAGCCATTTCCGTTCTTCCTCAAATAATTCTTCCTGAGAGATAGTTCGGCCATTCTTCAAATCATCAAAACTCCATTGCAGCATTTCAATTTGCGCCTTTGACAATGCGATTTTCTCTTCCTTTTCACTTCCGCTTAAATAGCGATCCAAAGCGGCAAGAAGCTCTTTGTCTTTAATATGCTGCAACTTGTGTATGAGCGAATTTCGAAGTCCTTCAATGGTCGCCATAATGCCTTTTTTATTGTTACGGTAAACTTAATTGGATTTTTTAAGTCTTACGCGGTCAAGTAGGTATTTTTTCGTTTTCAAGTCGGGCTGCACCCGTGTTGCACCTCCACTTTCCACACTCTACAATCCACACTCTTGCTCCGTACTCAATTCTCAATACCTCCACCTATTCGCCAGCGCCACCAGCGACAGCATCACAGGTACTTCGATCAGCACCCCAACCACTGTGGCCAGCGAGGCGCCGGAGTTGAGCCCGAAAATGGAAATGGCCACCGCCACCGCCAACTCGAAGAAATTGCTGGCGCCAATCATGGCGGCAGGGGCGCAGATGCTGTGTTGCAACTTGAGGTAGCGCCCCAGGCCCCAACTGAGAAAAAAGATGAAATAGGTCTGAATGGTGAGCGGAACTGCAATAAGCAGAATGTCGAATGGACGAGCCAATATCTTCTCGCCCTGAAAGGCAAAGAGCAGCACCAGTGTGAGCAATAGGGCGGTGATGGAAAGCGGCTTTAATCGGGCCAGAAACCGATCCTTAAACCACGCCATGCCATAGCGGCGGATAAGCAGCTTGTTGCTGATATAGCCCGCCAGCAAAGGAATAACTACGAAGATGACGACCGAAGAAAGGAGCGTGTTGTACGGAATCTCAATGTCGGTGATGCCCAGCAGGAAACGCACAATGGGAATGAAAGCCACCAGCAGAATCAGATCGTTTACGGACACCTGCACCAGGGTGTAATTGGCGTCGCCGCGGGTAAGGTAGCTCCACACAAACACCATGGCGGTGCAGGGCGCCGCCCCCAGCAGTATGGCCCCGGCCATGTATTGCTGCGCATCTTCGGGGTTGATCCATGCTTTGAACAGCTGATCGAAGAAGATCCACGCAAAAAAGGCCATGGTAAAGGGCTTCACCAACCAATTGATAAAAACCGTAAGCCCCAGTCCTTTCCAGTTTTTGCCCACATCTTTGATGGACGAAAAGTCGATCTGCACCATCATGGGATAGATCATGAGCCACACCAGTATGGCCACCGGGATGTTCACTGTGGCTATTTCCCATTGGCTGATGACAGTGATAGAATCACCGGAAAATTGACCAATAAGGATGCCCAGCACTATGCAGAGCAGCACCCAGATGCTCAAATACTTTTCAAATTTTCCCATGGCAGTAGTGGCTTTTCAATTGTATCGCAATATTGCGATAAAGCGGAAAGAAGAAGGCATATGACTTATGAATTTTTCAGAAAGTTTTAAGTAGGACCAACGGTGGTGAAAGGATGCTGAGGAAAGCAGCGCGAACTTGGAACCAAAAAGCATTAGAGACCGAAAAAAATGGAAGCGCTCAGGCGCATGGTTGAGACTTGTTTTATAAAGTTGTATTGAACGGAGTGTGGTCGCAGCTCTGTCATTATGTGCATTTCTAGCTTTTTGGCAAGACGCAATGAGAACCAAAAAGCATTAGAGACCGGGATTTATTTTAACG
>CAZBBV010000387.1:0-2028 GCA_964490025.1 uncultured Cryomorphaceae bacterium
TGCAGCATGACCGGCCAAATATCCGCGAATAACCATCTCCACTTTATACGGTTCACAACGTAATCCCACCGACACATTTGGGTCTGGACTGGCCAACCACCAATTGGGGACTATGTCCTGGGTGGCTTGCAGAAAAATGGCCGCAATCTGGTTGAGCACCTGCCCTTTGTAGGGAATCCCTTTGGGCAAAATATGGTCGAAAGCCGAGATGCGGTCGCTGGCCACCATCACCATATATTTTTCGGCAATGGTATATACGTCGCGCACCTTACCGTGGTACACTGCGGTCTGATTGGGAAATGTAAAATTGGTTCCGGTTAAGGCTTGTGCCATGTGTCAATCCTTTTGCCCGTAGGCGTTTATTATGTCTTTTACCAGTCGGTGGCGAATCACATCTTTCTCATTTAGGGTTATGAAAGCAATGTCCTTCACATCTTTAAGTATGTTGATGGCCTCCATTAATCCCGACTTCTGATTTTTAGGCAAATCTACCTGCGTGGTATCGCCGGTGATGATGAACTTGGCGTTTTGCCCCATGCGGGTCAGAAACATTTTCATCTGCGCCTGGGTGGTGTTTTGAGCCTCGTCCAATATCACAAAGGCATGGTCGAGTGTGCGACCGCGCATAAAAGCCAAGGGCGCTATTTGCACCATGTTGTTTTCCATGTAGTAGCGCAACTTTTCCGCAGGAATCATGTCGTTGAGCGCGTCGTAGAGTGGTTGTAAATAGGGGTCGAGTTTTTCTTTCAAATCGCCCGGTAGAAAGCCCAAATTTTCCCCCGCCTCCACAGCCGGGCGGGTGAGGATGATGCGCTTCACCTCCTTGTTTTTCATGGCGCGAACAGCCAATGCCACGGCAGTATAGGTCTTTCCGGTGCCGGCAGGACCCAAGGCAAACAGCATGTCGTTTTCCTCTGAAAGTTTTACGAGCTTTTTCTGGTTTTCGGTGCGTGCTTTTATCAGCCTTCCGCCATTGCCATGCACCAACACATCCGTGCCCAGAGCACTATCGGCGCTCTCCATGCCACCGAGCACCATTTCCAATTGCGTGTTCGAAACAGAGTTGAATCGGTTGAAGTGATGACGCAGACGTTCCATAGCTTCGTCGAAGCGCTGCATGTCGGCCTCCGCGCCAATGGCTTTAATCTGCTGCCCGCGGGCCACAATTTTCAGTTGCGGAAAGTGTAGTTTGATGATGTTCAACTTAGCGTTGTTGGGCCCCAAAAGCTCCAGGGGGTCCACATCTTTGAACTGTATAATGACTTCGCTCAAGTACTTAAGAATAGAATTAATGATGAACGGCTAAGCTAAGGCCACTAAGGGCTTTTCATTACTTTTAGCCGCGGCAAATTAAGAACAAATTATCCACAAGTCCTCAGGCCATTAACGCATGTCAATCGTAACGCTCACCACTGATTTCGGATGGAAAGACCACTACGTGGGCGCGGTGAAAGGTGCTTTGCTTCGCGAGCTGCCCGACCTGAACATTGTGGACATTTCGCACGGCATTGATCCTTTCAACATCCTCCAAGGAGCATACATATTGAAATACGCTTACCGCGAATTTCCAATGGGCACAGTGCACATCATTGGCATTGACAGCGAATGGAGCAAAACCAAGCCCCACCTGGCCATTGAGGCCAATGGACATTTTTTCATAGGTGCCGATACAGGAATATTCAATTTGCTTTTCGCCGAAAATGAGGTAAGTGAAATAGTAGAAATTACCCTAAGCCGTGAGCCCAAAACCCGCAGCTTTCCCACACGAGATGTTTTCGCACCCGCTGCTTGTCGCCTCCTACGCTCGAATAGCCTTTCTGAAATTGGAAATGCCGTGGAGGCCTATCGAAAAAGTTCGAGCTGGAAACCGGTGGTGGAAGGCAATGGCAAGCGCATTATTGGCATGGTGATTTATGTGGACCGATATGACAACGTGGTGAGCAACATCAGCAGAAAAGATTTTGAAGAAGTTGGTCAGGGCAGAACTTTCGAAATAAGCTTGCCCCGAAATACATCCATTCGCATTCG
>CAZBBV010000388.1:0-2013 GCA_964490025.1 uncultured Cryomorphaceae bacterium
TCTTCCGTTTCTGTTTCCACGGCTATGTCGCGCTCCTGATAACGCATCTGCGCGGTTTCGGTGGTCAATTTCAGGTAGCTGTATTGGCGGTAGCTATTTGCCAAAGGGTCTTTTGCCCAAATACCAAAGGCCGACAAAGCAATGAGCGGAACGGCTACTGCGGCTACTTTGAGCCACTGCCTGCTGCCTACGGCCCGCGGAAGTTCCTTTACTTTCTCTTTTACTTCGGCAACCGTAACCGGCTCTGTAGGGCGCAAAATGGCAGGACTTCGGAATGTGCCCATCCCAAACGATTCCGTAAGAAAGTTGATTTTTTCTGCAGGAATGAAGCGGATATTGCCTTCTTCGTTCAGCTTAAATCGGCCTATTTCCGGAAGGTCGAAAGTGCCGCCTTTGTTAATTTCATGACGAAGCTCCTGAATGTATTTGGCTACTTTTTCCTGCGCCGCTTCCTGCGAAATTTTGAAATGGAAAGAAATCTCAGTAGCAAGGAGTCCGTCGTTGAGGGTCAGTTGGCTATTGAAGCCCATCTTCTTCGAAGGCGGAAAAAAGGTGTGCGTTACGGGATGAAAATGCGCCGATTGATACGTTGTGATGAAGCCTCCGAATCCCGGAAGTATCACGCAGTCATAGCGATAGAGTAAATTTTTTATAAAGGGCGCTAAATCCAAGTGCATGGGCTAAAGGTAAAAATTCAATCGGCAAATCGACGCGCTTTTTCCAAATCTTCGGGGGTGTCTACAGCCAGACTTTCCAACTCAGTAATGGCCACTTTTATCCGAAAGCCATTCTCCAGCCAGCGCAACTGTTCCAGCGATTCCGCTTGCTCGAGCTTGCCTATGGGTAATTGCACCAGCTCCAGCAAAGTAGAAACACGATAGGCATACATGCCAATGTGCTTATAAAAAGTGTGATGTTTTATCCAATCTCCATTTTCTACTCCTCGAGCAAACGGAATGGTGGCGCGGCTAAACAAGAGGGCGTGGCTGCTTCGGTCTAAAACCACTTTTGGAATATTGGCATTGAAGAGTACTTCCGTGCTGTCAATCTTCTTTACCAAAGTGCCGATTTGCACGGCGTGATCACGAAACAAGCTCATCAATAGCTCAATTTGCTGCGCTTGTATGTAGGGCTCGTCGCCCTGAATATTGACCACCACGTCTTGCGCATCTACAACTTGCTTCAATTTCTGCACTACTTCGCCTATTCGGTCTGTCCCGCTTTGGTGGTCAGCGGCGGTCATCATCACCTCTCCCCCGAAAGCTTCTACGACCTCAAAAACATGGCGATCATCTGTGGCCACAATAACGCGGTCCAATGCTTTCCGCGCATTCTCGTACACCCACTGTATCATGGGTTTTCCGTGAATGTCGGCCAGCGGCTTTCCGGGTAAACGGGAGGAGGCGTAGCGTGCGGGAATTACTCCAATGTATTTCATAATCTGGCCTTCAATTGGAGCGTAAAGGTACGCGGTGCGCCCAATTGTGCCGGCCTCGGATTGTATTCTTCGTTGAAGGCATTGTCCATAATAAAAGCCAGCGAAATATTCTCTGTAAATCGATAGCCTATGCGGAAGTCGAAAATCAAGTCGCCGTCGTTGTTGCGTTCTCTCGACTCCTTTATACCGGGAATGGCCTGAGCGAAAAGTTCTGTTTCGAAAATGGCGTCAATGTTTTTCATAAAGCTGTTGTAGCGCACCGAGCCTCCGGCATAAAACCTTTTCCAATCCGATTGTACATCCGCTTTTGCCAAATGGTTGTAGCGGTATTTCAGAATTCCGGAGGTATCGGAGCTGGAGTTTTTGTAAGTAATCTCTTTGGAAATGTATTCCACAGGAAAATTGTACGCATTGGCATACACCTCGTCGGGATTCAGGATTTTTGGGTTCATGTAGGTGTATCCGGCGGTGATGGTCACTTTCGCTTTGCCGATTTTCCCCGTTCCGATCAAGGTGGTTTCGGCGCCGGTTATTTCTGTTTCGCCCACATTCACTGATTTGAAACCCATGCCAAA
>CAZBBV010000389.1:0-2005 GCA_964490025.1 uncultured Cryomorphaceae bacterium
CTCGTCGCGGTAGAATATCCGGTTTCTGATTTCCTTGTTGTATTGCACCGCATTTTTGTTCGATCGGCAAATGATGATGGCGTGCTCGTCTTCTTTTCCGGAAAAAGCTTCGTTGAGCCAATCTTCCAGCTGGTAGGCATCTGCCACAGCCTGCACATCTGCACTTATAGTTAATTTGGGCATTTGGGCTTCTTCTTCGTTCAATAGCATACGGATGGCGGTGGCATTTTCCAGAATACCACTTTCGCCTTTTTGCCGCATCACTTCTGTGAGCTCGGCTTGCCACACTTTTATCTTAAAGCGCGCTTCCAGATAATCGACATCCAACGCTGGACTAAGCGCCGTGCCTACCGGAGGGAGCTGAGCGCCGTCGCCAATAAGCAGTAGGCGACAGCCTCTGCCCTCTTCTACATATTGTAACAGATCGTCCAGCAAGCCTTGGCTGCCCCATCCCGGCGCTTCGTTGGAGATCATGGAGGCCTCATCCACAATGTAGAGGGTGTTCTTTGCAAAATTGTTTTTCAGCGCGAAAAAGGGGCGTCCATCCGGCGAGCTACGCAGGGCATATATTTCTTTGTGTATGGTAAAAGCCGGATGCGCTGTGTAGGCGGAGAGTACTTTGGCCGCACGACCTGTGGGTGCCAGTAGTCGAACATCTATTGCACCTGCTCTGCTCCATTCTACCAGTGCACGCGTCAGCGAAGTTTTCCCTGTTCCAGCGTAGCCTTTCAGCACAAAAACACTTCTCAGGGTGCTTTGGGCTAAATAAGACAGCATCCCTTTGATAGCCAATTGCTGACCCTCATTGGGCGCGAAGGGCAAATAGGAAAACAGCCGGTCGGAGATGCTCATTTATGGGGATTTCTTAACGGCAAATTAACGCTGAAATGCTGATTAGATAATGGTTTCAAGCTGATTTGAGGCTATCAAAAAAATTGTAGCTTTGCCCGTGTCTCAAAAAAATATGACCGGACGAAAATCATGAAAAGAAAGCTCCTTCAAGCCATTTTAGCCGTAGTTGCCATAGGACTTAGTTACTATTTGTACGACTTGATAATGGATCCCATTCGATTCAACAACGAGTACAAGAAGCGCCGCGCGGCCGTTATTGAGCGCTTGGTGGAACTGCGCACTGCCCAGGTAGCCTACAAAACGGAAAATGGCAGCTATGCGAAGAATTTCGACGAGCTTTTTGCCTTTATCGAAACCGGAAAATTTACCATCATTCAGCGCCGCGACTCCACTTTCCAGGCCATGAACATGGATTATCAAATCATGGAGCTGCGCGACACCGTTTTGGTGGATACTTTAGGCTATGCTGCGATTAAAGATTCCCTTTTCCCTGGAAGAGACCTTGATGAACTGCGCTACATCCCCTATGCTAAAAGGGACAAAGAATTTGTGATGGATGCCGGAGAAGTAGTGAAATCAGGTGGTTTGAAAGTTCATGTGGTGGAAATATTGGCCCCTAAGGAACTTTGGTGCCGTGGTTTGGACAAAATGCTCGTGAAAACAAACGCCAAAGACCTGAAAGTAGGTTCAATGACGGAAGCCTCCATAAATGGTAACTGGCAGTAAACAAGCAGTTTCGGTTGATATACAAAACCGCGAACTTCTACATTCTGACACCAAAAAATCAGCATCCATGCTCCTTTCGGAGGGTGGATGTTCTGTTTTAACCCGCCTACACGCCGACCAGCGCGCCATTGCCCTGAAGCACTACGAATTGGACGCCGGAAAAAACCCTGTGTTGCTGGCTAAAAAGCTTCGAGAAATAATCGAAGACTGCGCTTGGCTTAAAGCTCCGGAAACAGAGGTGAACTTTTCCATCAATCACACCGGGAAGGTTTTGATCCCGAATGCTTTTTATGTTCCCGAAAAAGCGAGAGAGGCACTAAGCTTTCATACCCATTTCCTGCCTTCCGACCTGGTTCTGACCACCGAAATGCCTACTTGCGAAGCACAACTGATTTACAGCGTTTCGCACTATCTTCAAGAGGCGATC
>CAZBBV010000390.1:0-1985 GCA_964490025.1 uncultured Cryomorphaceae bacterium
CCGGTTTTGGTAGACGTAAACGAAGACACTTTTCAAATTGACCCTGAGCAAGTTCGAGCGGCCATAACTCCAAAAACCAAAGCGATAGTTCCGGTGCATCTTTTCGGACAATGCGCTGATATGGAAGCCATTATGAGCATTGCCAAAGAACATAATCTATATGTGATAGAAGACAACGCCCAAGCCATTGGCGCAGAATACATTTTCAAAGATGGAAGACGCCAGATGGCGGGTACCATTGGCGATATTGCCGGAACTTCATTTTTTCCGAGTAAAAACCTAGGTTGTTACGGCGACGGCGGTGCCATTTTTACGAACAACGACGACTATGCAGCCCTTATGCGCATGGTGGTGAACCACGGCCAAAGCAAACGCTACTACCACGACAGCATTGGTATCAACTCGCGATTGGACAGCATTCAAGCGGCTATTCTTCGCATCAAGTTGCGCCACCTGAACGAATATACCGCCGCCCGCCAATGGACTGCCTCGAAATATGACGAAGCTTTTGCCCATGTTCCTCAATTGAAAATTCCGGTACGTGCTGCCAATTCTACCCATGTTTTCCATCAATACACGCTGCGCTTGGTGTCCGGCGACCGTGATGCACTGGTAGATCACTTGAATGCCAATGGTGTTCCGGCCATGATCTATTATCCTGTGCCCTTGCATCTGCAGTCGGCCTATCGAGATAGCCGCTATGCTGAAGGCGCATTTCCCATCACGGAGCGCATAACGAAACAAGTTTTCTCCTTGCCCATGCATTCCGAATTGGACGAAGAGCAAATTGCCTTCATTACCAAAACAGTAAAAGATTTTTTAGCAAAATAATTTAGATGAAGATAGCCGTAGTAGGAACCGGATATGTAGGCTTGGTGACCGGCACCTGCCTCGCAGAAACGGGAAACGACGTTTTTTGTGTAGACATTGACAAAGAGAAGGTAGAAAAGATGCGCAACGGGGTGGTGCCCATTTACGAGCCCTACCTCAACACCATGTTCGACCGAAATGTAAAAGCAGGCCGCCTGCGTTTTACCACTGATTTGGCAGAAGGAATTGAAGACGCGGAGATTGTATTTCTTGCCCTGCCCACACCTCCGGGAGCCGACGGTTCTGCCGATTTGAAGTTTGTGCTTGGCGTTGCTGAGCAAATAGGTGGACTGCTCAAATCGTACAAAGTGATTGTGGACAAAAGCACCGTACCGGTGGGAACGGCCGAACTTGTAGCCGAAAAAATTGCTTCGAAAACCAACGTGGCATTTGACGTGGTATCAAATCCGGAATTCTTGCGTGAAGGCTTTGCTGTGGAAGATTTTATGAAGCCGGACCGCATAGTGATAGGCACCCAAAGCGAACGTGCCAAAGAACAGATGACCCAGTTGTTCAAGCCATTTGTAAGACAAGGGAATCCAATTCTCTTCATGGATGAGCGCTCAGCAGAATTGACCAAATACGCGGCGAACGCATTCTTGGCCACCAAGATTACCTTCATGAACGAGATTGCCAACTTTTGTGAACGCGTGGGTGCCGACGTGGACAAAGTCCGCATTGGCATTGGCACCGACGACCGCATTGGCCGTCGCTTCTTGTTTGCAGGCATTGGCTATGGAGGCTCGTGTTTTCCGAAAGATGTGCAAGCATTGCAAAAATCAGGAATGGACTACGGCTACGACTTTCAGATTCTCGACTCTGTGATTCGGGTGAATGAAGGGCAAAAAACGTCCATCATTCCGAAAATGAAAAAACACTTTGGCGACAGGCTTCAAGGCAAAAAAATCGCCTTATGGGGATTGGCCTTCAAGCCCGATACGGACGACATTCGTGAAGCGCCGGCGCTATATATTATTGATGAACTCCTGAAAGAAGGTGCGAACATTACTGCTTTCGATCCGGAAGCAATGCCCAATGTGAAAAAGTTGCTTGGCGATAAAATCAGTTTTGCCGGCGATATGTACGAAGCTGCCCAAGGTGCGGATGCGCTTGTG
>CAZBBV010000391.1:0-1971 GCA_964490025.1 uncultured Cryomorphaceae bacterium
GAGAAGGACTTTCTACCGGTGTTCAGGAAGTTTTATGGCGACGAAAAGCTACGCACCTGCCCCATTACCGGTGAAGTAATGCCCATAGATCCACGATTTGTCTAAAATTTCAAACCATTAACTCAACCCCTTCCGGCATGCTGAAAATTGATATGCACACCCACATTATTCCGAAGCATATCCCCGATTTTTCGGCCAAGTTCGGCTATGGCGACTTTATCCGCCTGGAGCACCACCGCCCCGGTTTTGCACGGATGATGAAGGGCAATGTCTTCTTTCGAGAGATTGAGGAAAACTGCTGGGACGAGCAAGTGCGCATTCCTGAATATGCCCGCCACAACACGCAGGTGCAGGTGGTATGCACTATTCCGGTGATGTTCAGCTACTGGGCAAAACCGAAAGACACGCTGTATCTGTCGCAGTTTTTGAACGACCATATTGCCCAATTGGTGGCCGAAAGACCCAAACATTACATTGGCCTCGGCACCCTTCCCATGCAGGATACCGAATTGGCGGTGCAAGAGTTGGAGCGCTGTAAGGCCATAGGTTTGGTGGGCATACAAATAGGCTCGAATGTGAACCAACTGAACCTGAGCGAAGCGCAGTTTCATCCGATCTGGGAAGCGTGTGAAGCCTTGGATTTGGCCATCATGATACATCCCTGGGAAATGATGGGCGCCAAGGACATGACTAAATACTGGCTGCCTTGGCTGGTGGGCATGCCTGCCGAAACTTCACGAGCGGCCTGCTCCATGATATTTGGTGGCGTTTTCGAAAAGTTTCCAAAGCTTAGGGTCAATTTCTCCCATGCAGGCGGCGCTTTTTTGCCCACGTTGGGTCGCATTGAACATGGCTACAACTGCCGTCCCGATCTAGTGGCGGTGGACAATCCTACCCCGCCGTCCGACTACCTCGGCCATTTTTGGGTAGACTGCATCACGCACGATCCGCGGCTGCTGCGCTACATTCTGGAAATGGTGGGCGACCAGAAAGTAACCCTAGGCTCCGACTATCCATTTCCGCTGGGCGACCTGGAGATAGGCGCATTTATAGAAGACATGGGCCTTTCGGAAGAAAGCAAAGCGCGCATTTACCACCAAAACACATTGGATTGGTTGAAATTGGACTTGAAAAATTTCATTTAATGAAGTGGATGATCGTAGTTTCTGTTCTGTTTTTAGTGGCTTGCTCGCAGCCCAAAACAGATTTGCCGGAATGGATGCTCGGCGAATGGCAGATGCGCGAAGGTGTGCTGCTCACCATTGAAAAGTGGGAAAAACAGGAGGATAAAATGATTGGACTCGGCTTTACCATGGATGGCGTGGACACCGTTTTCCTGGAGGAGATGATGATTGAACGCGTTGGCGACAGCCTGTTTTTCACCGCCGATCCGAACACTGCCACGCATGCCACGACCTTTGCAGCAGCGCACAGCCATAGCAAGGATATAACCTTCAGAAACGACGAGCACGACTTCCCGAACAGCATTCGCTACTACTTGGAGAAAGATGTTTTGAAAGCGGAAGTGGCCGGCATCAAAGACACCATTTATTTTGATTTCCGCAGGTAAACTGACCCATACCCAATGAACCAAGCCAAAAGAAAACCCACGCGCCAAGAGAAGGTAAAAGCCACAGAGCCGAAAGCCGCTTCGCCAAAAGCACCAAAAAGCACCAAGAAGTCGGCAATGGGAAAAATGCTGGGCATTGCTGTGGCCTTATTTGCCCTAACCTACATAGTGTACCAGCCCGCCATTGAGAACGAGTGGACCAATTGGGACGACCCGGGGTATGTTTTCGAAAACGAGTTGATCATTGGTCAGCAGCCCGATAAAGCCAATAAATTATTTGATAAAGAAACATTTGTGATGGGCAACTACCACCCCGTGACCATGGTGTCTTTGCTGCGCGATTGGGAAAAGTTTGGCGATAGTCCACAAGACTTTCACCGAATGAATGTGATCTACCATGC
>CAZBBV010000392.1:0-1971 GCA_964490025.1 uncultured Cryomorphaceae bacterium
AAGGCGTGACCTTTATCTCCAACACCCATTTCGACACCACACGCGCCAACATTGAATTTTCAGGCGCGGAAGCCATTGACATTCCCATTCCCGAGTCGGCGCACCCGGCGCTTATTCATCCTTTCAAAGGGAATATGGATACCGGAAAGCTGGAGACTTTAATACAGGAAAAAGGCGCACAAAACATTGGCGCGGTGATTCTCACCGTGACCAACAACAGTGGCGGCGGACAACCGGTGAGCATGGCCAACGCCCGCGAGGTGTCGCGCATTTGTAAGGCGCATGGCGTGTTGTTCATTTTAGACTGCTGCCGTGTGGCCGAAAATGCCTACTTCATCAAGCACCGCGAAGCAGGAATGGAGCAGCACAGTTATGAGGAAATTGCCCGCGAGATGTTTGCCCTGGCCGACGGCGCCATTATGAGTGCCAAAAAAGACGCCTTGGTGAACATGGGCGGCTTCCTGGCGCTGCGCGACCACAAACTGGCAGCGGCCTGCACCAATCTGCTCATCATCACAGAGGGATTTGCTACCTACGGCGGACTTTCGGGCCGCGATATGGAGGCCATTGCCATTGGGCTTAAGGAGGTGTTCCGGCCGGAATACCTGCAGTACCGCATCCGCAGCACGCAATATCTCGGCGACAAACTGGTGGCGCTAGGCGTGCCGCTCATGCAACCCATTGGCGGCCATGCCGTGTACATTGACGCCAAAGCACTCTACGACCACATTCCGGTGAATGAATATCCGGGCCAAGCCTTGGTGTGCGAACTGTACCGAGTGGGCGGCATCCGCGCGGTAGAAATCGGTTCGGTGATGTTTGGCAAATACGACGCAGCGGGCAAACTCATCCCCGCGCCCATGGAGCTGGTGCGCCTGGCCATTCCGCGAAGGGTGTACACACAGAGCCATATCGAATATGTGGTGGAGGTTTTCGAAAAACTATTGGCCAAAAAGAGCGAAACCAAAGGCTACCGAATTACTGAGGAACCTGAGTTTCTTCGCCACTTTACCGCGAAGTTCGAGCCTATTCCATAGTTGCAGGCGGCTACACAAAAGCTCCGGAGGCAATCGTACTGTTCAGAATATCTTTTCCTACAATTATGTATTGAATTGATTTCAAAGCGCAATGATTGCCAATTATATAGGCCTACATTCACCGGAACAATTTAAAACCCAATCAACTATGAAAACTAAATTATTCGCGCTCTTAGGAGCCACAACTTTGTTCTTAAGCGCATGCGTGCCGCCGGTGCAAGCTCCCGCCGAACTAGACATGGAAAAGGTGCGTGCTGAGATTCAAGCATTAGAAAACGCCTATTCCGCAGGAGAGGCGGCAAAAGATGCGGATGCCATTGCAGCCTACTACAGTGTAGATGCCGTGAGCTACAACCGCGACGAAGAACCCACCGTGGGCCGCCAGGCAATCAGAAGCCGAATTGCCGCCCGCATAGCTGCCGATAGCAGCTTTTCAATGGGCACTTACAACATTGTTGACCTGTATGCCGAAGGCAAGATGGTGGTGGAAATTGGTTCTTGGACCACCTACGACAGCTCCGGAGCAGAAACCGATAGCGGTTTTTACATGTCTTATTTCGAGCTTAGAGACGGAAAGTATCTGTGCGTGCGCGACATGAGCATACGCACCAAAACAGCCGAAAGCATGCAAGCCGAGACGGCTGACGCCGAAATGTAATTCGCCAATTTCCCTTCAATGTGTAAATAGAAAGAGCCAACAGACGTTGGCTCTTTTTTTTTGGGGGGGGGAAGTAGGATGCGGGCTGTCCTGGGGAAATGGTTTACGCTGCCTTCTGTTTGTAAAGATGTTCTTGAAATTCTATAAACAGTCGGCTGATGTTTGCCACGTCTCCCAAAATTTCTTTTGCGTCCTCTAATGATTGATACTTGTTTGTCAGTAAGATTGGTAGTTTCTCTTGGTCGAGTTCGTCCACACCTGTTTCAATGTATTTGC
>CAZBBV010000393.1:0-1966 GCA_964490025.1 uncultured Cryomorphaceae bacterium
TATAGAAAGAAGGCAAATGCAGGGCATTGAACTAGACCCGACGGACTGGCCGGTGCATTCGAATTACATCAATGAAATAAAAGGCATGGGCTTCGAAGTGGTGGGCGTGAGCCGCTGGCTAAACGCCGCTATAGTTCGAAAGAACAATCATGAATTGGAGGCCTTGAAAAGCCTTCCTTTTGTAAAAGAAATAAAGGAAGTAAAGCGATTGAAACCTTTGGAAAAGGAGCAACCGTCTCATGTTTCAGCAGAAAAAGTGAATTTTTCAGAAAATGAATATGGCGACGCTTGGAATCAAATTCACATGCTACATGGCGAAGACCTGCACAATCAAGGCTTCCGCGGTGAGGGGATGGTCATTGCCGTGCTCGACGCCGGATTTACCAATACCAACAACCTGCCTGTTTTTCAAAACATGTTTGCTGAAGGTCGCTTTTTGGGCGGTTGGGATTTTGTGAATGGCAACGATTCCATATTTGGCCACCATCCGCATGGCACCTACGTGTTGAGTTGTATGACTGCTGAGCTCCCGGGCGTAATGATTGGCACTGCGCCAAAGGCATCCTATTGGCTTATTCGCACGGAGGATGCCGCCACCGAGCAATTGATTGAGGAATACTATTGGTTGCTGGGCGCTGAGTTTGCGGATAGTGTCGGGGCCGATATCATCAACTCCTCCTTGGGCTACACCGAGTTTGATGGCGGCATTGGCAACCACAGTTATGCCGACATGAACGGAACCACCACCATTGTAAGTCAGGCGGCAAATACTGCTGCTGACAAGGGCATTTTGGTGGTCAATTCCATTGGGAACTACGGCCAGGCGGCATGGCGCTACCTCAATGCGCCTTCTGATGCACAAGGAGTTTTGGCCATTGGCGGCGTAAATTCCGATAGCGAATATGCCAGTTTCAGTTCGCATGGCCCGAGTGCTGACGGACGAATAAAGCCCAACGTGTCTGCCCAAGCGGAAGGCACTTTTGTGGCCGCCACCACAGGGGGGACTTTTTCAGGAAATGGCACTTCCTTTTCTTCACCCATTGTAGCGGGTATGGCCGCCTGTCTTTGGCAAAGTCGAAAGCAGGTGAGCAATTGGGAAATCATGTTTGCCATTCAAAAGAGCGCACACCAGATCAGCCGCCCGGACTCGTTGTTGGGCTATGGTATTCCAAATTTCGCACTCGCTCATGAGATTTTTGATGAGGTAATTCTGAATCTCGATTTTCCGCAAATCAACCTTTTCCCGATACCGGCGCGAAGAGAACTGAATGTTCTGCTTAAAGAGCGACCAAAGAATGCGATATCTATTGCGGTTTACAGCTCCAACGGATCGGTGTTATATGCGGATGAAATTCCCAGCCAATTTTTCTTCACCATTCCTTTTTCCCCTGCATGGACGCAGGGAACCTACATCTTGGAATTGCGCTTAGATGAAAATGTGATACGCGAACGATTTGTGATTCAAAGACCTTAAGTTTGGGCGTTCGTCCATAAAAACTTTTTCAAGTCTATTTATGAAAAACAGAATTACTGAATTGTTTGGCATTGAATATCCCATCATTCAGGCGGGTATGATATGGTGTAGCGGATGGGAACTGGCCTCTGCTGTGAGCAATGCCGGCGGGCTTGGCGTCATAGGCTCGGGAAGCATGTATCCCGAAGTGCTGCGCCAGCACATCCAAAAATGCAAAACCGCCACCAGTAAGCCTTTCGCGGTGAATGTGCCCATGCTCTATCCCGATATCGAGAAGCATATGGCCATTATAATTGAAGAAAAAGTGCCCATTGTGTTCACCAGCGCAGGCAATCCAAAGACCTTCACTTCCTTGCTCAAGTCGCACGGAATAACTGTGGTGCATGTAGTATCGAATGTAAAATTTGCGCTAAAAGCCCAGGAAGCCGGCGTGGACGGCATAGTGGCTGAGGGCTTCGAAGCCGGCGGCCACAACGGGCGGGAAGAAACCAC
>CAZBBV010000394.1:0-1965 GCA_964490025.1 uncultured Cryomorphaceae bacterium
CAGCGCCACCGGACAATTGATCGGCGAATGGAACAACGCCTCAGTGCAAGGCCAATTCAAGCAAGACTTCGACCTGAGCCGCTATCCCGCAGGAGTGTATTTCCTGAAAATTAGCAGCAATCAAGGTGTGGTGAATCAAAGAATCATCTTGCAGAAATAAAATTCTGATATCTCTTAAATCAAAAACGCCCCTATCGTGAATGGATAGGGGCGTTTTTTTTAATAAATACCTATTATCTAGATGTAGCCGGTTGCCGCTCCTTCGGTATTTCCGCCAAAAAGTTTTTCGCGTTCTTCACCTTCTGATCGAGCAGGGCCAGGTCCAGCACCTCGCGCATGGTTTTCACATAGTGGAATTGCAGCCCTTTCGTGTAGCGCTCATTGATCTCGTTTATATCCTTCCGGTTGCACTCGCTCAAGATAATCTCCTTGATCCCCGCACGCTTGGCGGCCAATATTTTCTCCTGAATGCCGCCTACAGGTAGCACCTTGCCACGCAGGGTAATCTCTCCGGTCATAGCCAAGCGGCTTTTTACTTTGCGTTGTGTGAACAGTGAAGCCAAAGCAGTAAGCATAGTGATTCCGGCGCTGGGTCCGTCTTTCGGCGTCGCGCCTTCCGGTACATGGATGTGCACATTCCAATGGTTGAAAATGCGGTGGTCAATGCCCAATTCGTCGCTATAGCTTTTCAAATATTCCAGGGCAATGGTGGCCGATTCTTTCATTACATTGCCCAGATTTCCGGTAATGGCCAATCCGCCTTTACCCCTACTGAGCGAAGATTCGATAAATAAAATCTCACCTCCCACAGGCGTCCAGGCCAGTCCTGTAACCACCCCCGCCACCGAGTTGTCCTGATATTCCTCGCGTTCCACTTTTACCGGGCCGAGTATTTTCTCCAAATGTTCTTTCTCTACCTTGTGCTCATAGTCGCGCTCCATAGCAATGTTCTTAGCCGCGTAGCGCACCACTTTGGCAATGTTTTTCTCCAGCCCACGCACCCCGCTCTCGCGGGTGTAGCCATTGATGATGGCCTGAATGGCCTCGCGGCTTAGGCTCAAATCTTTCTTCTTCAATCCATGTGCTTCGAGTTGCTTGGGCAAAAGGTGACGCACTGCTATTTCCACTTTTTCCTCGCTGGTGTAGCCGCTTATCTCGATCACCTCCATGCGGTCGCGCAATGGCGGCTGAATGGCGCCCAGATTGTTGGCTGTAGCGATAAAAAGCACTTTGCTCAGGTCGTAGCCTATTTCCAAAAAGTTGTCGTGAAAGTCACTGTTTTGCTCAGGGTCCAGCACTTCGAGCAGGGCCGAACTGGGATCGCCGCGAAAGTCGTTGGCCAGTTTGTCAATCTCGTCTAGCACAAACACCGGATTTGAAGTTTCGGCTCTTTTAATGCTTTGAATAATCCGTCCCGGCATAGCGCCGATATAGGTTTTCCGGTGACCGCGAATCTCGCTTTCGTCGTGCAGTCCACCCAAACTCATGCGTATGTATTTGCGACCTATGGCCTCGGCCACCGATTTACCCAAAGAGGTTTTCCCCACTCCCGGAGGGCCATACAGGCAAATAATGGGCGCACGCATATCGCCCTTTAGTTTTAACACCGCTAAATGCTCAATGATGCGCTCTTTCACTTTTTCAAGGCCAAAATGATCGCGATTCAAAACCTTTTCGGCGTGATTCAAATCGAAATTGTCCTTAGAATATTCGCCCCAAGGCAATTCTAAAATAAGCTCCAAATAATTCCTTTGCACCGTAAAATCGGGCGATTGCGGGTTCATTCTGCGCAGGCGATTGATTTCTTTTTCGAAAATCTCCGCCACCTTGGCGTTCCATTTTTTCTTCGCGCCCTTTTGTTTGAGTTCTTCAATTTCCGCCTCCTGGTTCTTGTCACCCAGTTCTTCCTGAATGGTCTTCATTTGCTGATACAGGTAGTACTCGCGTTGCTGCTTGTCCAAATCC
>CAZBBV010000395.1:0-1965 GCA_964490025.1 uncultured Cryomorphaceae bacterium
CCCTAAGAAAATCTACTCGATCCATTTGGGAAGCAATACCCTCAGGAACTACTTGGTACAAGCATTCGTTGTCGCTTAAGTATCTGCTTCTCGTTTTGGCCATCACGGCAGTGGCGTACCAGCCCACCTTCAAGAACGATTTTGTAAACTGGGATGACGACCTGTATGTAGAAAAGAACACTTTGATTGTGGAAGGCAATGTCAAGGACATCTTCTACCTCGAAACAGGGAAAACCATAAAAGCTGCGTTGAAGAAAGGGGAACGGGTAAACCTTGACAAGCGCTCTTTTGTGGCGGGTAACTATCATCCGCTTACCATACTTACCTTGGCCTGGAACTACAAGATTTCCGAGTTGGATCCTTGGTCGTATCAGTTTTTCAATATTGTCTTGCACCTACTGAACACACTATTAGTCTTTGTACTGGTATTGAACCTTTCGGGAAGAATTCCCTGGATAGCACTACTGACTGCAGCCGTTTTCGGCCTTCATCCCTTGCATGTGGAGTCGGTAAGCTGGGTAGCGGAGCGCAAAGATGTGCTGTATTCCTTTTTCTTTTTGCTGGGGCTAATCAGCTACCTCAATTTTCAGAAAGGAAAGAAGCGATTACAGTATTTGTTTACGCTTGGCTTTTTCATCTTGTCCTGTTTGTCGAAACCTGCTGCTGTTGTTTTCCCCCTTGTATTGGTGCTCTTTGACTGGTGGAGCAATCCCCAAACCTGGATGAAAAGCCTGTTGAATAAAGTGCCTTTCTTCGCTATTTCCCTCTTTTTCGGCCTCATAACGCTTACCGCCCAAATAGAGTCTGGAGCCTATGGGGGCTTGGTGAAGTTTAGCATCATAGAGCGGCTGGTCTTGGCGGGCTATGGCTATTTTTGGTACTTGCTTCATTTTCTCGCGCCGGTGCAACAAAGTGCCCTTTATCCATACCCAAAAGGCATTGAGGCCACGCATATCATGTTTACATTTTTCTCGGCTGCCATTTTGGTTTGGGCGTTCTTAAAGCGCAATCAATACAAGTGGTTCTTTTTTGGCTTGGTGTTCATGCTTATCAACCTGCTACTCGTGCTTCAGTTCGTTACCGTGGGTGGCGCTATTGTGGCGGATCGCTACACCTATGTACCCTATATCGGTCTTGGCTTGGCGCTGGCCTACGCTATCAAGCACATTACCGAAAGCAGGGGCAAAGCATTGAATTGGCTCCCAAAACTGGCCATGGTGTTGATGCTCGTGTATGCAGGTGCCACCTATGCCCGGGTGCAGGTGTGGCAAACATCTGAGACACTATTTTCCAATGTGTTGGAGAACTATCCCAAATCAGAACTGGCATGGAGCAACCGCGGGCATTATTATCGTACAAGCAGTGATAAGTTCCCCCCGGGGCCGGATCGTGAGAAGCTTTTACAGAAAGCCTTGAGCGACTACAACAGCGCATTGGAAGTAAATCCTAAGTACCATCTTGCCTATTCGAACCGTGGCAAAGTATGGTTCGAGCGCAAGCAATTCGACAAAGCAATCGAGGACTACACCATGGCCATTCAGATCAACGGAAAAGTGCCCAAAGATTTTGTCAATCGGGGGTCTTCCTATGCCCAAACCGGCAAACACCAAGAGGCCATGGCCGACTTTAATGCCGCAATAAAGCTCGACCCAAATTACCCGGAAGCATACAAGAACCGCGGAATCTTACACTCCGTTTTAAAAGATTACGAATCGTCTATGCGCGATTTTGAAACCTACCTGAAGTACAACCCTAATGAGATGGGCATCAGGAATTACTACGGAGTGTGTTTCTTCCAACTCGGCTTGTATGAGGATGCCCTGATTATCTTCTCACAAAACATTACGACGGCTACGGCCTTACGCGATCCGGAGCTGGGCACGTATTACATGAATCGTTCGCTGGCCTATAATGGTTTGGGCAATAAGGCAAAAGCCTTGGAGGATGCCAATCGGGCAAAAGCAA
>CAZBBV010000396.1:0-1962 GCA_964490025.1 uncultured Cryomorphaceae bacterium
TGTGAACGTGAAAAACAAAACGAACCCCATTGCCATTTTCGAAGTGGTGGGGTGAGCGAGAGCCTAAGGGTAGATTTTCTGATATCTGGCCTCGAGCACTTGCGAATAAGCAGTCTGCATTTTGCCTGAAAGGAATGACTTTTCAATCCATACATGTGCTTTCACTTTGTGCTTCAGCAAGCGGTCGAACACACCTTTTATTTGCTTTTCTGTAAGCCCCATGCGGCCACCCAGATTTTCGAAATTTCCTCTATTCAACTTCTTTTTCTTGCCTTCCAAACTGAGGGCAAGTTCTTCTTGGTCTTCGGGCAGCACAATGGAAACATTGAGCAAGTCGTAGGCAGGTGCCAGTATCCAGCCCGAAGGACTTTCTACCATGGAGAAGTTTTTCAGGTGCATATCGTTGTTTCCGGTCAGGAAACAGAATAGCGCCAGTTCAAGGAAGAAAATCTTGTCGAGCAATGTGTTTTGGGAGTATTCATGCAAGGCCTTTCCGATTTTTTCCATGGAACTTTTGTACTTGTCTGTGGCTTCAGTGATCTGAAACATATCCAACATGTGCAGCTTTTCTCCATTTTCCTTTCTGTCAATGCGCTTGGTTATGTAGGCCAGCTCCCCCGATTTTAGTCGAATAAGACTGGACGGAACCACCCGAATGCCAAATGCTTCAGCTATGCGCATGGTCAGGTGTTCGTTTTCCGGCATTTCGGGATAGTTGGCATTTGGCGGCTTAAAAATGTATTGACCACCCAGGGCACCGACCACCGTTAGGCGAGTTTTGTCGTTTTTATTCAATCCATGGGAAAGCGAAAGGGATATTTTAGGCTGTACGCCCGGCACGGCAAGGCTGCGCTCCACCACCTCTTTGGCGAGTTCATCCATTTGCGATAAAGAATACGGAAGCTCTGGGGCGTTGGCATTCCCAAAAAAGGCTACAGTGCAACGGCGGTGAAAATCTCCCGTTTCATCAAGGTCTTCGTAGCAATACAGGCATTTACGCTTCATCTCTTTCTTCTATTGGCATGATGCTCACCGCACCAATGCAGTTTTTGCAACAACTCAACAGCAATCCCATGCTGTCGTTTCGGTCTATTTTCCAACTCTTGGAGGCTATTTCCAGCAGCCAGCCCTCTGGTATTAATCCTATAAAAAAGGGATGCAGCCTCCGATCGACATAAGCTTTGGTGCTAACAGGCAAGGTGAAACTCAAGGGCGTGAAGGGATGTTCCTCAACATATTTAGTGTCGTACTCAAATACATATTCACCGTCGTCGGTTTCGGTAATTACCCCCGCCAAGTGGTCTTTGTAATACACATTGCCTCTTCTCATCTTCTTTATTCTTTAGTATTCACTGGTGCCAACACATGCCCAAACATTTGCAACACCTGATTCACCTTATCCACGTTGAGGTTGGTCTTGCCTTGTTCTATTTTTCTGATCACCGTTAGCGCCACGCCCGCCCTTTCGGCAAACTCTTCCTGGGTAAGCTTCACTTCCTTTCGGCGTTCTTTCACAAACTCATCTAATCTTTTCATTGTATGTAAATGAATATAATACGCCGCTAATGTATGTAATTATATGTAAAAGAGTATAAATAAGTTTTAATTACATAAGAAGTATGCAAAAGCATATAATAAATATGCGTTTTATCATTGAAAGCAAAGCATATAGCGGTTCACATTTTCCTTTCCCGCAAAGGGTTTGGCGAGTTGAGTTTCAACTGTGCCTCCGATTCCAACTCTATCTGATACCGTCGACTGTAGTCCGTGGACTATGGTCTATGGACTATTGCCTGTAGCCTATCTCCCACCCCCCCCAAATCCCTACTTTTTTCCTTAATCCCACCGTGGACAGTCGTCAGTCGTCCGTGGACTATGGACTATCGTCTATCGTCTTTTGACTAACCCCAAATCCCTACTTTTGCCCCCAAGCCAAAGAACAATGGACGGTTTCAGTCAGTT
>CAZBBV010000397.1:0-1949 GCA_964490025.1 uncultured Cryomorphaceae bacterium
TAATCCTATAAGCTGTTCACTTTATGAGAAAAATTTATCCTTCCATTGTTGCCGCGGCACTCACCATCACCTTTTTGCTTCTGGGCACCTATTCCATTTCCAATTCCACCGGTGCTCCGGCAGGTCGTACGGGTTCGCCCGGCGATAATAATCTTACGTGTACGCAAGGTTGTCATTCGGGCCCTGCGGCAAGTGGGCAATCCGTAACCATTAATACATCAAGCATTCCGGCGGGCGGCTATGTGCCCGGCGCCGTGTACGATATTTCTGTTAGCCTTTCGCCAGGTGCTTCGGGCAACCTAGCGCGCGCGGGCTTTCAAGCCACCGCCGAGTTTTCGAATGGCAGCAAGGCCGGTAGCATGATGAGCATCAACAATACCACCCAGGCCGTGGGCGTGGGCAGCAGATACATTACCCACACTTCCAACGGAACCACCGGTGGCGCGAGCAAAACATGGAATTTCCGTTGGACGGCACCTACCACCGGCGGCAATGTGACCTTTTACGCCATAGCCGTAGATGCCAACAACAATGGAAATAATACCGGAGATGTGGTGGTGCAAGCCACTCCGGTGAATGTGCTGGAAGATGTAACTGTTGGCTTGGATGAGGATGCCTATGTCTTCACGGTTTATCCAAATCCGGCCAGCGACAGGCTTTTGATATCGGCCAATGCCGGCCTGAAGTCAGTTTTGCTACTGGATATACGCGGGCAAATTGTGGACAAGAAGAATTTCGAAGGACAGGATGTGGAGTTTGATCTTTCCGCACTTCCGGCGGGAAGCTATTTGGTATCGTGCGCTTGGGAAAATGGCATCTACACCCACAAGCAGGTGATGAAGCAATAAGCGAAAGCTAAAAGGAAGAAAAAGGCTGCCTCTCCGGGGGCAGCTTTTATTTTTTAAACAAAAGTCTGTCGAGACTGTACTTTCCGGGCCCTGTGAATGCGAGGGCAATGAACACAATGAGCAACTCAATGGAATGGGAGGCGTCCATAAAGCTTTCGTCGGTGTTGAGGTGGTAAAGAGCTGCCACCAGCATGGTCAGAGCCAGGATGATGGCTGTAGGACGGAACAGTAGGCCCAAAGCGAGCAAAATTCCGCCGCCAAATTCGGCAACTGCCGCACCCAATCCCCACAGCATGGGCCAGGCGCTAATACCGAGGTATTTCATCTGGCCGCCCAGCCAGGTCCAGGTGCTTTCGCCACCCATTATTTTGGGCCAGCCGTGTAGCATAAACATAATTCCAACGCCTATTCGCAGCAGCAGAAGGCCAAAGTCGAAGCGTCCGTATTTGGGGTTCATCAATCGCATGGGCCGAAGTTAGGATAGAAATTGATTTGTCAAACCACTACTTTCGCCCCATGCAAGGAGAGCCGCTATCATTCTTTACGCACGACCTGATCACGGGCATTTTTCTTTTGTGGAGCGTCTTATTTATGGCGCTGTGGCTCAATTACCGCAAGCGGCTGCGGGCGGTCTTCACCAATTTTGTGAGCCAGCAATATCAAAACTTTTATGGGCGCGACGAGCGATTGCTTTTCAACCCTTTCAACATGATAGCGGGGGTCATGTTTTTTTTGGCCACCAGCTTGTTTATCTACCTCGCTTTATTGCGATTTGGCCCAAGTTTTCCTTATGTGGGAGAAATGCCTCAGTTTCCTGTCGTCTTGTTATGGGTTTTGGCCTTTTATGTTATCAAATCGTTCATTGCCTGGGGCATAGGCTGGGCTGTAAAAAAGCTTACCGAGGCTCGTTTGTTCTTGTTTGGCAGGTATGCCTTTTTACAAGTTATCTCAATGATAGTCATGCTCTTTATGGGCTTGTATTTCTTCCTTCCGGCGCTCAATGATTGGTTTTTTTATACCGGGCTCGCGTTAGGTGCCCTTCTCTTCATTTGGTACACCATTCGGCTTGCACTGCGAGCCCTGCAATCGAGGTGGCTCAGT
>CAZBBV010000398.1:0-1941 GCA_964490025.1 uncultured Cryomorphaceae bacterium
GATGTACACAGGCAATGGTGGCAGCCTAAAGGACTGGAACGCCCTGGCCAGCGGTGGCCGCGTGGGTGGGAAAATGGCGCTGCCCAAAGGGTTTTCGCTGGGCATACAAGCCTATGCCACTGTGCGCGTGTTGGGCAACGACAACTCCGCGCCCGATAGCGCCACCGGTGCCGGAAGTCGCTACGAGCCTACGCTTTTCGACAGAACCAATCCTTCTAGAGACATCACGGCATTTGTAGGCCAGCTTTATCTCGATTACAGCCACGGGAAAAATGCTGTCCGTGTGGGTCGTCAATTGTTCGAATCGCCCTTACTAAACGGGCAGGATGGACGCATGATTCCCACCTTGGTGGAGGGCCTTTGGCTAAGCCGAAAAGAAAAGCAAGTGGATTTAGGCCTGGGCTATATCTGGGCCATTGCGCCGCGTGGTATTGGCGGATTTTCGAGGGTTGAAAATACTTTTGGCGCGCTCGCTCAAGGAAAAAGCGTGTTGGGTGCGCCGGCCAATTACTACGGAAACATTGAGTCGAAAGGCATGGTGGTGGCCAAAGTGGAAATGAAACCCGCGCAGGGTCTGGGCTTTCGCGCATGGAATTATTATGTGGACAATGTGTTCAACAGTCTGTATCTGGAGGCCGATCAGTCGTTTTCTCTTTCCGAACAGATGCGTTTAAAAATTTCAGGTCAATACATCTGGCAAAGCCAAATAAATGGCGGTGGAAATGAGGAATTGGCGAAAGCCTATTTCGACGAAGACCAATCGCACACTTTTGGTCTGAAGGGCGACCTGAAGCTCAGAGAACAGTGGACCTTTACCCTCGCGGGAAATGCCACCACGGCTCGCGGACGCTTTCTTTTTCCCAGAGAATGGGGCAGGGAAGAGCTTTACACCTTTTTGCGGCGCGAGCGCAGCGAAGGTAGCGGGGCGAGCAAAGCAGTAATGATGATGGCCCAAAGGAAGAACGGCCCTTGGGACTTAAAAGCAGCGTGGGGCCGCTATTGGCGCAGCGCTCCGGAGGATGCACTGTACAACAAATACGGCATGCCCGGCTACGACCACTTGGAATTGGCCGCCAAAAGGCAATTTAGTGGTCCTTTCAGCCGTCTGAATGCGGAACTTATTTTTGTGTACAAATACGACCCTTTCGGCAACAAATATGCGCCGCAGTACACCATCAATCGGGTGAATATGGTCCATGTAGATTTCATCCTCAACTATCGCTTGGGTGGGTGACTAATGTCATATACCCCCCGCAGGCATACGGGTACATTTACTCGTGAAAATGCGCCGTTGGCGCATGCGAAAAACCCAAATACCTGAAGCCATGAGACACAAAGTATTGATTATAGGCGGCGGAACCGCCGGAATCACTGTTGCAGCGCAACTTAAGCTCAAAGACCACAACCTGGATGTGGCCATCATAGAACCCAGCGACAAGCATTACTACCAACCTGCATGGACCTTGGTAGGCGCCGGGACTTTCAAATACGAAGACACCATTCGCAATGAAGCCGATTACATTCCCAAGGGCGTAAAATGGATCAGGGAATATGCGGAAGAAATTGATTCGGACAACAACCGGGTGAAGCTCCGCAATGGAGAAGTGGTGGAATACGACTACCTGGTGGTGGCCGTGGGTGTGCAGTACGACTGGACCGGCATAGAAGGTCTTGCCGAAACCATTGATAAAAACGGTGTGTGCAGCAATTACTCCAACCCCTTATACACACTGGAAGTGCTGAAAGGATTTAAAGGAGGCAATGCGCTATTTACCCAACCCGCCACGCAGATAAAATGCGGCGGTGCGCCACAAAAAATCATGTATTTGGCCGAAGAGTTTTTCCAAAAAGCAGGTGTGCGGAAAAAAACCAAAGTGATATTCGCCACCCCCGGCAGCGTTATTTTTGGCGTAAAAGAATTTGCCATTGAACTGGAGCGCA
>CAZBBV010000399.1:0-1916 GCA_964490025.1 uncultured Cryomorphaceae bacterium
CGCCACCACCCACTATGGCTACGTCTTGTCCGCGGTAAAAGAATCCGTCGCACACCGCACAGGCCGAAACACCCGAACCCATATATTTTTTCTCGCTTTCCAGCCCTAAATATTTGGCCGACGCGCCCGTAGCAATTATTACAGTATGGGCATGTATTTCTTTACTCCCATCAATGATCACTTTGTGCCAGCCGCCTTTGTGGTCGTTAAACTCCACGGCTGTGGCCATGCCAAAACGAACATCAGTGCCAAAGCGCTCGGCCTGCGCTTTTAGCTCTTCCATCATTTCAGGGCCTGAAATGCCATTCGGATAGCCCGGGAAATTCTCCACTTCAGTAGTAGTAGTAAGTTGACCGCCGGGCTCCATGCCGGTGTACATCACGGGGTGCAAATCGGCGCGTGCTGCGTAAATTGCTGCGGTATATCCCGCAGGGCCGCTGCCAATAATCAAGCATTTTATTCTTTCAATAGTATCGCTCATGTCTTTGATTGTTTAATTTTTCAAGAGCCCAAAGTTACATTTTCAGAGGGGTCAGGGAATGACTAATGTTACTTTATAAGGCGCATAAGCAGCCCACACGCCAAAGCCTCCTACCACGGTGCTTTTCACATTGCTTGGGGTGGTGAGTATGTTCCCCGAATTGTTGTTTCCCAGGCTTTCCCAAAAGTCAAAAGTCTTTTGTTCCATGGCGCTCCATTTTATCTCTACCTCCTGACCCCGAACAAAATAGCCGTAGTCCCACGGACGATTGGCTTCGGGCAATGCCTTTTCGGCATTGGTAGCTCCGCGGCTAAAGGACGAGTTGTAAGTAGTACCATTCACAAGCTTGTCCGTGCGTGCCGGCGAAGAGGCGTTGTAAAACCGAGCATCAATTCCATCTCTGGAATAAGTGATAAAGTGGTTGTTTCCGGCGGTATCGGGGTCGGAGTAGCGATAGCCAATGCTGCCCAGGCTGTCGCTGGAGGCATCTTCAGAAGGGATAAACCAAACAGAATCCAGCGTGGTGGGCTTGGGCATAGTGCTTATTCCGTAGGCATTCAAGTTTCCCCACGACACCGTAAGGGTATAGGTCTTTCCGGGTTGGCCCTTCATATTCTTGCTTTCGTAGAAAAATGGGGGAAAGTAGTCGTAGTCCGTTTTTAGATTGAGCTCTTCGTAATCGGTTCCGTCGGTAAGCACCACGGTGGCATCCGTAAGCACGTAGCTGTAAATGTTTAGTAGGCTAAACGGATCGTAGAAATTCTGATTCAAGGATACGGTTACCCTTGCTTTTTCATTGAGCTCAATAGCTCCCTCAATCACCAAAGTGTCCACATGATCTTCGGCAGGAATGGAAATTTCCTTTTCGCAGCCCACAAGGGCCAGCAATAATAGTATGGCTATGAGTGGAAATTTTCTTTTCATAAAAATTTGAAATTCCAGGTGATGGAAGGCAGGATAGGGAAGAGTGTCACTTGCTTCGCCGTCACTTTGTAATTGCCCAATTCCAGGGCGCCTTCTTCGTCGTAATAAACAAAGTATGGGTTCAGCCTATTGTACACGTTGTAGATGGCAAAGGTGAAACTGCTTTCAAATTTGCTCGTCTTGCGCTGTTGCCAGGTGGCGCTCACATCCATGCGGTGGTAGGCCGGTAGTTTGGTCGCATTTCTGTCGCCCCATTCTATATAGATATTTTCGTTCATCAGGTAGCGCGATTTCGGTGCGGTAATCCTTTGTCCGCTGGTAAACACCCACACGGCGGCCACTGTCCAGCGTTCGTTGAGCTTTCGAGTGCCTGTTAGAGCCAGATCGTGCCGCTTGTCGAAAGGAGCGTAGTAGCTTTTGCCCTTGTTTATTTCATCAAAAAAGCGCTCCGATACACTCCATGTGTAAGCAATCCATCCGGTGGTTTTTCCTTTCGACTTTCGGATGAGTA
>CAZBBV010000400.1:0-1910 GCA_964490025.1 uncultured Cryomorphaceae bacterium
TTCTTTGGACAAGGAAAGACATTTACGTTTTTCTAATTATTTCATCCATTCCCACAGTACTTTATGAAATTGTCGGGTTCACCTGGATTGGGCTTCCTTGGGTGCCTATTGCACTGGTGGGTACAGCCGTGGCTTTTCTAGTTGGTTTTAAGAACAATGCATCCTATGACCGCTTATGGGAAGGAAGAAAAATATGGGGCGCCATAGTAAATGCCAGTCGCACCTGGGGCATCATGTCGCGTGATTTTGTTACCCTTCGCCTGAATGAAACGGGAGCCACAGAGGATGAGTTGAAGCGCATTCACCGCAGGCTCATCAACCGCCACATTGCCTGGCTGGCCGCCCTGCGATTTCAACTTCGGGAGCGCCGCGAGTGGGAAGGAATATACCATGGCGCGAATAAAGAATTTAGAAACCTGTACAACGTGACGGAGCAGGAACAAAACCTAGACGCCGAGCTTCAGAAATACTTAGAGCCTGAGGAGCTCAAGTACCTCGAAAGCAAGAAAAACAAAGCCTCTCAGTTGCTCTCACTACAATCTATTGACCTGAGAAAACTGAGAGAAACGGAAATGATTGAAGATTTCCGACACATGGAAATGATGGGCGTCATTTCAAAGCTATACGAATACCAAGGGATGAGCGAGCGCATCAAGAATTTCCCTTATCCGAGGCAGTTTGCCACTATCAACAGTTACTTCGTTTGGCTCTTTATTCTGCTGGTTCCTTTCGGTATGGTGCAGGAATTCGAGAAAATGGGCACCGCTTTCGTGTGGCTCACCATTCCTTTCGGAACGCTTATTTCCTGGATTTTCCACACCATGGAACGCATTGGCGAAGCCACCGAAAATCCTTTTGAAGGAGGTGCCAACGACGTGCCCATTACCTCCATTAGCCGCAGCATAGAAATAGATTTGTTGCAAATGCTTGAGGAAGAACAACTCCCTCAAAACATTGAGGTACAGAACAACTTATTAATGTAGCGTCAACGGCTTTATGAAAGGACTGTACACCATTCTACTGCTCATCCTCAGCAATGCCTTCATGACTCTTGCATGGTACGGACACCTGAAATTCGATAGCTGGAAACCATTTCAGAAATTCGGTTTGGTCGCTGTAGTGCTCATCAGTTGGGGAATAGCACTGTTTGAATACATGTTTCAAGTGCCGGCCAACCGATTGGGTTACCAAGGTCACGGCGGGCCATTTACCTTGGTCCAGCTCAAGGTGATTCAAGAGGTCATCACGCTCATTGTCTTTGTCATTTTTTCTGCTTTATTGTTCAAAAACGAGGTGCTTCGCTGGAACCATCTGGTAGGCTTTTTCTTTCTGATAGCCGCAGTATACTTCATTTTCAAGAAATAGTGGTTGAATCCAAGGTTGCATAACTTATTCACAATCAGAAAAGTGAATGAGATAATTATATACTTTCGGTAATAACTTTAAACCTAACCCTTATGAATGCACAAAAAAGAATTCTGGCTACAGTAGTAGGAACTGTTGTAGCTTTTTTCGGTGGATGGATCATCTACGGAATGCTGGCCGAAGGCTTATTCGAAGGCCACATGGACAATAGCCTAAGTCGAGGAGAAGAAAACATGATTTGGTGGGCTCTAATTCTTGGTAACCTTTTCCTTGCCTACCTGCTGGCCTATATTTTTGAACATTGGAATGGCGGAGTAAAGGGAATTATGGCCGGACTTAAAATAGGTGTCATGATCGGATTGATTATGGCCTTGGGTTACGACTTTATGATGTATTCCATGAGTACTATGATGGACCTTACAGGTTTGTTCATTGATGTAATTTGCTCTGGATTATGGATGGGACTAACAGGAGGAGCTGTAGGCTTTATGTACGGTAGAGACTAATCCAAACCTTCTCAATATTGAAAAGCCTCGACTTATGTC
>CAZBBV010000401.1:0-397 GCA_964490025.1 uncultured Cryomorphaceae bacterium
AACAAAATCTACAATACTATCCGGGTTAACAGATGCGGCGTATAAATCTGTCGAATCATTCACCGTTATGATGCTCCCTGACATTTGTTCGAATTCAACAGGATAAGGAATACCTACACAAGTAATGAATATTGTGTCATTAAAGGTCATCATCTGCCTTAAAAGCGGATTAATGTCAACCGTATCCGGGGAATAATCCACAATAATTCGATCCACATTTTCTTTTTCGCATGAGCTAAAAAAGAGAGCCATAAAGATTGCTAAGACTCCTAGTTTAATTAAATGTTTCATTTTTTTAATTTGATTTAGTGATTGTTGTTTTGATTCAGAGAATGAAATGAACTTGATTTCCGATCGGTTCTTTCCACTATATACCTCAGATCATAAAAACGTTGCT
>CAZBBV010000401.1:407-1903 GCA_964490025.1 uncultured Cryomorphaceae bacterium
GATTTCTTAAAAAAGTTCGAACTTCCGCATTGTAAAAAATCCAAATGATTGAATATCAGGCCCATTGATTCTTTCCTTTTTAGGAGAAAATTTCTCTAGTCTCTGACCTTAAGCGGGATGCCAATGGCAACTGGCAGAGCAGAGAATGAAAGAGGAGAAAGAGTGAGCATACAGAAAGAGTGAGCATACAGTGTGAGTACTGAGGGCGGACTCGAATAACATTTCAACGTACAAGGAACTACTGCGCGCAGCGCCAAAAACAAAAAGGCGGACAGAGGCTTTTCTCTTTCCTTGTCGCCCGACTAGGATTGCCATGCCTGCGCATAGCGGACCTTATTGTCGAAAGGATAGTTCCCAAGGAAAGAGAAACATGCCGCGCATGTTCTGCTTGTTTTTCTTCCGCCAAGCCATGAACAAGTTCGCTTTGACTGCAGAAAAACAAAAAGCCCCTTCCGCCTACGGCGGAAAGGGGCTTCTCTCTTTCCTTGTTGCCCGACTAGGACTCGAACCTAGACTGACGGTACCAAAAACCGCTGTCCTGCCATTAGACGATCGGGCAAAGAGGTCGGCAAAAGTAAGAATTCTATCAATTCAACAAAATGTTAAGCAAGCCAATCGAATGAAAAGCTGTGGGCCTGAGTGGAGGGAATATTTATAAATTCGCCACCTACCAAATAAAAAGACAGATAATGGACTGGAAGACCTTTGAGAAGTGGAACAACATAACCGGATGGTTCGTGTTTGCAATAGCAACCGTAGTGTACGCGCTCACCATTGAGCCCACCACCAGCTTTTGGGATTGTGGCGAATACATCTCCACCGCCTACAAACTTCAGGTGGGCCACCCTCCCGGGGCGCCTTTCTTTCAAATCATGGGGGCCGTGTTTGCCTTCTTCAGCTTTGGCGACGTAACGCAGGTGGCCAAGATGGTCAACCTCATGTCGGCCCTCAGCAGCTCGTTCACCATCCTATTCCTATTTTGGACCATCACCGCCTTTGGCCGGAAAATTCTTACTGCCAAAAACGAAGAGCTTAACGCTGGTTCTTTGATCGCCGTTTTGGGTGCCGGTGCCGTAGGCGGACTGGCCTACACTTTCTCCGATTCGTTTTGGTTCTCGGCAGTGGAAGGCGAGGTGTATGCCATGAGCAGCTTCTTTACCGCTTTGGCCTTTTGGCTCATTTTGAAATGGGAACGCGTGGCCGACCAGCCGGGCGCCGATCGCTGGATTGTGCTGATTGCTTATATGATGGGCCTTTCTATTGGCGTGCACATGCTGGCATTGCTCGTTATTCCGCCCATTGTGATGCTTTATTACTACAAAAAGCACAAGACCGACCGAAAAGGCTTTGTGCTGGCCAATGTGGTGGGTGTTATCATCCTGGCCTTCGTATTCAAAGTGCTCTTTCCATTTCTTCTTTCTTACTCATCCAAGTTTGAAATATTCTTCACCAACTCACTGGGAATGCCATTCAACGTGGGAACCATTGTGTTTGGC
>CAZBBV010000402.1:0-1902 GCA_964490025.1 uncultured Cryomorphaceae bacterium
AGCGCCCACATGCCCTAAGATGGTTTTCATCTTGTCGATCACATTTTTTGGCCCCATGGCCCAACCCACATGGATGCCCGTAGCGGCTATCGATTTCGAAAGTCCATCCACAAAAATGGTGTAGTCGCGCATTTCCGGCACCAGCGAAACGGGATCGACATGCTCCACCCCACCAAAAGTGAGTTGCCAGTAGATTTGATCGAAAAGCATATACACAGGGCGCTTGTCGACAGACTTGCGCTTGTTGTTTTCGGCGATTACGAGTTGGCAAATTTCCAGCAATCCTTCGCGAGAAAATACGGTGCCTGTAGGATTCAATGGCGAACAAAGCGCCACCAAAACCACATCCGAAATGTGTGGCTCCAATTGGGCCGCCGTGGGCATAAAGTTGGTTTCGGCGGTAGTTTCTATCATAATGCTTTCGCCGCCCGACAAATAGGTGTAGTGGTTGTTGTTCCAGGAAGGAACGGGGAAAAGCACCTTATCGCCCTCGTCCACCAGCGCCTGGTAGCAGGCATAGATGAGCGGACGACCGCCACCCGCTATCAAATACTGACTTGCCGGATATTCCAATCCCTGACGCACTTTAATAAACTGACTCACCACATCCAGCAAGCTCTTGATGCCATTAGCTGGTGGGTAATTCGTCTGGTTGGCCATGTAGGCGAGCATCACCTCGTCGCGAAACAGCTCGGGAATGGGGAACACATTGGGGTTGAAATCGCCAATGGTGAGGTTGTGGATCTTTTCTCCGGCAGCAATGCGGTCGTTTATTTCGCCGGCCAGCTTAATGATTTCGGAACCTATCAGGTGGGCAGCGCGCTGGGATACAGTTTGGGTCATGATCAATTTTTCTGTGGCAAAAGTAAGGCGCGTGCACCTAAGAAGCCGAGGGTAAGCGATATAAATAGCGAACAGGAAACCAACAGTTTCCGGGATGGGGATTACACCATGGTGTGGTACACATTCAGCACGTCGTCGTCCTCTTCGAGTTTCTCTAAAAGTTTATCCACCTCTACTTGTTGCGCTTCATCAATACTTTTGGTGGTGGTGGGAATGTATTCCGAACCCGATTCGGTGATTTCAACGCCCAACTCGTCCAGTCCGCGGCTCACATTGCCAAACTCGCCAAAGGGGGCATAGATCATAAAGAAATCTTCGTCGTCCAGTTTGAAAATTTCCTCTACACCGTAGTCGATCATCTCCAGTTCGAAATCTTCCAACACCAAATTGCCTACCGGCACTTTGAAATGGCATTTGTGCTCGAACATAAACTCCACCGAGCCGGAAACGCCCAGGCTGCCGTTGTATTTGTTGAAATAGCTGCGCACATTGGCCACAGTGCGTGTGGGATTGTCGGTAGCGGTTTCTATAAGCACGGCCACGCCATGCGCGGCATAGCCTTCGTAAATCAGGGTTTTGTAGTCGGCTTGATCTTTCGAGACTGCTTTCTTGATGGCGCGCTCCACATTGTCCTTAGGCATGTTGGCCGCGCGGGCATTCTGTATGGCCAGTTTCAGGCGGTAGTTGCTTTCGGGGTTGGGTCCGCCTTCCTTCACCGCCATGATGATTTCCTTCGAGCAGCGCGTGAAAATCTTGCTCATGCTGGCCCAACGCTTAAATTTACGCTCTTTCCGGAATTCGAATGCTCTACCCATTTCTTCTGTTTTTTTGAGGGCGCTAATTTAGAATTTGAGGCCGAATATCGGCCCTTAGCCCACTACTAAAAGTCGTTCGCTCACGGTATGGCTCAAACTCTCGCTGCGCGAAGTGCCGTAGCGCACCACCATGCTGCCGTCGAAGTCTTCTTTCGAAAGGATGTTGATCTCTGTTCCAAGCCTGAGCTCGCGGCTGTCCAGAAAGCGCAGGAAGTCCACCGAGCTGAGCGTAAGCGCTGAAAGA
>CAZBBV010000403.1:0-1901 GCA_964490025.1 uncultured Cryomorphaceae bacterium
AAAATGGCTCAGCCGCAATTTGAATCACGCGGTCGTAGCGGGTGTCGCCAACCTTGATAGCTGAAATTCCAATGCTTTCCAAAAGGGCCACCGAGCCCGAGTCCTGAACGAAAACCTTCTCGAACCTCGTTAAGCTCTTTCGAAAAATATTTCCCCATGGCTGGAAAATATGCTGCTCGGACCTGAACCGAGCCGAAACCAGAAAAAGGCGCGTACCTGACTTCGCGCACGCCGAAATGATGTTGGGCCAAATCTCGTATTTCACAAATACCCCAATATCAGCATTCAGAAGACGGGCAAATTCTCGTGATTGCGTAATGGTGTCCCAAGGAAGATAAACGACCAAATCGGCCAAGGAATAATGCTTTCTAGGCTCGTAACCGGAAGGCGAAAAAAAACTCACCACAACCTTGTGCTCCGGATGTGAGGCCTTGAATTTGTCCAATATTGGCCTTCCTTGTTCAAACTCACCCAAGGAAGCGCAATGCATCCAAAAAACAGGTTTTGCCTCAGGATTAAAATCCCTTAAAAGCTGAAATGTGCTCGCAATTCCTTTTTGTCGAAGGGCAATTTTCTTGTTGAACAAAGCCAAAACCGGAATCGCAATTCTAGCTGAATGAATGGCCAGTTGATAGAGCAGGGCCATTTAGTCGTAAAAATAAATGTCGGTGCGCCCACGCTTAGGATACATAGGAATGACTACCCCAAGTCGGAAGCCGCTCAAAAGATCAATTCTTCCGGCAGTATCCGCCGAGCGGGAATCGAAATTCCAGCTGCGCCGGTTCTGCGTGAAAGCTTGTGTGAACTCGAATCCGCCATAAATATTCACACGGCGCTTGTTGTCCAAATGCATGTAGCCTATAAACTCTGTTATGCAAAAACCATTGGTCATTCGGTCGTAGCCTCGTTTGTACTCTTTGTTCAGCTGAGGGGCGCGCTGCTCGGGATTCTGAATCTCAATTTTATGCTGAAGAAAACCCGCCCCGAGCGTAATCATTAGCCCTGAGTTTTGGTTGTAATCGAATATAGGAATGATCTTTCCCGCGTAGGCGCTTACCTTAAAGCCTCTCTCAAAAAAAGAAAGCGCTGCATACTGACCAAAACCGTCGATCACCTGTTCATTTGAAGTGGAAATAATATTGAGAATCGTGTCTTCTTTCACCTTTTCTCCAAATAAAAACTCAAAACCACCACCCCAAATAAAATTAGACGTTTCTTTTTGGTAAAAATGAAAACCAATATTTCCATTGGCACCAAAACGATCGGATAGATCGCCGCCGGGAACTTGGTAGGCGGCTGAGATGGTGAACATAGGCACCCGGAGGATGGAGTCGCGCACATTGACCTGCGCCTGCGTAAACTGGCCCAAAACCAAGCATAGAAGCATGAGAAAGACAAGCTTGCTTTGGGCACTTCTATTGAGCAATGGTGTGGTTCTTCGCATCAAAGGGGGGTGTGAATTAATTGTACATTTGCGCCGCAAGATAAATAAATAGCCCCTAGATGAGAGCAATCAGAATGGTGGATCTGGCCACGCAATACGAAAAAATCCAGGAAGAAATTGACCGCGCAGTGATTGATGTTGTACGCTCCACTGCCTTTATTAACGGTCCTGAAGTACAAAATTTTCAAAAAGAACTTGAAGCCTACCTTGGGGCAAAACACGTGATTCCTTGCGCCAATGGAACCGACGCGCTACAAGTGGCCATGATGGCCTTGGGTCTGAAGCCCGGCGACGAAGTGATTACCGCCACTTTTACCTATGTGGCCACAGCGGAAGTGATTGCCCTTTTGGGCTTAACCCCAGTATTGGTCGACGTAAACGAAGACACTTTCCAGATCGACCCCGACCAAGTTCGTGCAGCCATAACTCCAAAAACCAAAGCGATTGTCCCGGTGCA
>CAZBBV010000404.1:0-1900 GCA_964490025.1 uncultured Cryomorphaceae bacterium
GCGC
Source organism: uncultured Cryomorphaceae bacterium (assembly GCA_964490025.1). Taxonomy (GTDB): domain Bacteria; phylum Bacteroidota; class Bacteroidia; order Flavobacteriales; family ECT2AJA-044; genus CAZBBV01. Next base: position 5 of record CAZBBV010000404.1, read on the forward strand.
GTGCGTCATAGTTTTATCGCCATGCCGGAAAACGATTATCAGCCGCGCTATGACGACCCTCGCGTGGGCTATTTCTCTACCCAAGTGACTGATATGACCAGCACAGACGTTACGCCCTATCGCGACGTGATCCACCGTTGGAATTTGGTGAAGAAAAATCCGGAGCAAGCCATTTCAGAACCTGTAGAGCCCATCACCTGGTGGATAGAAAACACCACACCTTTGGAATGGCGTGATGTGATTGCCGAAGCCGTAATGGAATGGAACAAAGCCTTCGAAAAAGCGGGTTTCCGCAATGCCATGGTGGTACAGGTACAGCCCGATACAGCCGATTGGGATGCGGGCGACATCCGCTACAATGTGCTGCGCTGGACCAGCAGCCCCAATCCTCCTTTTGGCGGCTACGGCCCCAGCTTCGTGAATCCCAGAACAGGCCAGATCATGGGCGCCGACATTATGTTGGAATGGATCTACATGACCAACCGCGTGCGCTACGACAAGTTGTACAACCCGACTTCCATGGAGCATGAAGTAGAATTTGAGCATTTGCATGGCGAAGACTTCCACTATTGCAGCTTTGGCGAGCAAATGCAGAGCAACCTCATGTTTGGCGCCGCCGCAGCCATGGCCGCCGGAGCACCTGCCGAGGAGCTGGACGGATTGATGCGAGAAGGCTTGAAAGAACTGATCATGCACGAAGTGGGACACACCCTGGGCTTGAACCACAACATGAAATCGAGCCAACTATGGAGCCCAGCTGAGCTGTACAATCCGGAGATTATCAAAGGCAAAGCCCTGACCGGATCGGTGATGGACTACGTACTTATCAATGTAGTGCCCGATAGAACAAAACAAGGACATTACTTTTCAACCACGGTGGGCCCTTACGATATGTGGGCCATCCAATATGGCTACACACCCTTCAGCAATGGTGCTGAAGAACAGGCGTTGTTGAACCGCTCTACCGAGCCGCAACTCATCTTTGGAAATGATGCCGACGACATGCGTTCGCCGGGCAAAGCCATTGACCCGCGGGTGAATGTGGGCGACCAATCGAATGACCAGATTACCTACTGTGTGGACCGCATGCAGCTGATTAAAACAATGATTCCCGGCTTAAAGGACAAGTTCGTAACCGAAGGAAAGAGCTACCAAGAACTTCGCCAGATGTTCAGCATGATGGTGTCGTCTTACTTTGGCCAAGGAGACATTATCACCCGCTTCATTGGTGGCGTGTATGTGGACCGCGCTATGGCAGGACAGGAAGGAGGCACGCAGCCTTACACTCCCGTTTCATTGGCCGATCAGAAACGCGCCATGAAAGCACTGGCCGATTACATCTTTGCGCCGGATGCCTTGGTACTTCCCGAAGACTATATGAATTATATGGCCTTGCAGCGCCGTGGATTTAACTTCTTTATGGGCACCGAAGATCCAAAGATTCACGCTATGGTATTGCAAATGCAAAGCGAATCACTCGATCATCTCATGCATCCGGTGACCATGGCCCGCATTGTGAACTCACAGCTCTATGGCAACAAGTACGACCTGAACACCATGATGAGCGACCTGACCAAAGCCATTTTCGAAAAAGACATCAATGGCACTGTGAACCCCATGCGCCAAAACCTACAAGTGGAATACACCAATAGGCTGATCGCTATTTTCAAAAACGAAGGTGGAGACTACTCCTACCTCGATCAAGCTGCGGCCTTAAGCAGTCTAAAAGCGATTCAGAAAATGGCTGTGGGCGGAGCAGGAAGCACAAAAGCGCATAAAGAGTTTTTGAACTACCTGATAGAAAGCGCGCTGGATACCTAATCCGAGGGCAAATACTTATTTCGAAACGGACTCCTCACCAGGGTCCGTTTCTTTTTTTGGGGTGTAGATGTAGCG
>CAZBBV010000405.1:0-1893 GCA_964490025.1 uncultured Cryomorphaceae bacterium
GTAGGTTTTTCGGTCTCTTTTGATAAAAAACAAAATCAAAAACGCCAGAAACGCCACTCCACCTGAGGTAAGAAATACCAGTCGAAAATTCTCGGGATTGTTTGCATAAAGCCATCCCGAGATGACTGCACCAACGCCAATTCCGCTTTCAAGAAAGATATACATGGTGGCTAGGGCTCTGCCGCGAAACTTGTCTAAGGAGAGATCTACCACCCATGCAGTAGTTGTAGGACTATACATTCCCACTGCTGCACCAAACAGGACTCCGGAGGCAAGTAGCACGAATTTAGTTTCTGCAAATGCAACTGACACCATAGCGAGCATCATACATATCACAGCAGCCCGCAGGACAATTACCCGGCCATACCGATCGGAAGTTTTTCCGGCGATGAGTCTAATTCCCAAGGAGGAAATGGTGAAAACGGCGAAAAATAATCCTTTATTTTTAATCCCGAGGTAAGTCGAAAAATCGGGAATGATAGTCAAGACTACACCGAAAGAAAAGACTGACAAGAACAAGATAATTGAGGGTAGCAATACTCGCTTTTCGATAATCTCATGACGGTTCAACTTGAATAAGGCCAGTGAAAGGGGTTCTTTTTCTTTTAAAGTTTCTTTCAAACGAAGAAGGATCAAAATCGAGAATATTGCTGTGAATGCTGCGCAATAGAAAACTGTATTGATCGACCAAATGCTGGCAATCCAGCCTCCGACAGCCGGCCCTGCGGCCATTCCCAAGGAACCGAAAAGCGATTGGATACCCATTGCTTCTCCTCTTTTTTGAATTGGAACTATGTCTGCAACATATGCCGATGCACCGGTAGGAGTGAAGCCTGCTGAAAATCCGTGCGCGAAACGCAAAAACAGAAAGCCAGAAACAAAGGTGAGAATCGGGTAAAGTAATCCGACTACAAAACAGACTACAGCCCCAACCATCATGACAGGAATTCGACCGATTTTATCAGCTAATTTCCCGCTGAATGGTCTTGAAAGGCCCGCGGAAAGAGTGAAAAGTGCAATGATTAATCCCTTGTAATCTTCCCCTCCCAAGGAACTCAGATAAGCAGGGAGTTCTGGAATAATCATGTTGAAAGAAGAGAAAAATAGAAAAGAGCTCGCGCAGAGCAAGAAAAAATCTAGGGTGAAAAAGGAGGGAGCAAACCGCATTTGGCACAAAAGTGTTAACAAAGACCCGTAAATCCAATTGGATCATCCGCTAACCAAGGCGATTTCTCAATTCCACTTAGTTGGATTGCTGTAAATCAAGACAATATTGTTTATTTTATCGTTAGACAAGTTAATTGTAAGCCTTAGGTGGTGAATGAATACACAAGCAATAGCTAAACTTTCTGAAGACCCTTGTCCCAAAGGCTGTAAAAAATTAAGGGGGCGGGAGGGATATCGAATTAGAATTGGGAGCTACCGAGTAATTTATGAGGTTTTTGACGGCCAATTGATTGTGGATGTCATCACATTAGGCCATCGAAAGGATATTTATGAATAGTGTTGCTTGAAAAAATGAACTGAAAAGAAGCAAAAAAGGCCGGAAATAATTCCCGGTCTTTTTTAATTAATCTTTATTTGCTTCTTCTTCGCTCTGGGCGAGAAGGAAGGCTTTCATAAAATCATTCAAACCTCCATTCAATACACTCTCTGCATCAGAGGTCTCATGTCCTGTTCGGTTGTCTTTTACCAATTTATATGGGTGAAGCACATAGTTTCGGATCTGTGAACCAAAGTCTACCCGAAGTTTGGAGGATTCGATACGTGCTATTTCAGCATTTCGCTTCTCCAACTCCAGCTGATAGAGTCGGGACTTCAACATTTGCATCGCCTTCTCGCGGTTGGCAAGTTGAGATCGCTCAATCTGACAGACTACGACGATTCCAGTCG
>CAZBBV010000406.1:0-1875 GCA_964490025.1 uncultured Cryomorphaceae bacterium
GTCTTATGCCATTGGCGGCGGTGGCATTGGTGCTTCCATTCGTCATTTTGTGGCGCACACAGCAGGACCCATTGGTGGAGGCGTATTGGTTATTGGTCTCAGTATGCTGTATGTCGTGGTGATATTTAAGATTGAGCCTGCTGACTTTCAACGCTGGTTTAAGAGAAAAGAGAAAACCAATCTCCCTGCTGATATTGAAAATGGCATTGAGCCTGAATCGGATCCCGAAGCACCTGAGATTGATTTCTTTGATGAAGAGGAAGAAGCAGAAGAAGAAATATTGATCGACGAACCGCTGGACGAGCCCGAAGAAATTGAGCTGTCGCCGGTGGCTGAAAGCCCTGCTGATGAGGTGGAAATAAGCATTGAACAAACCGAAGAAGAGAAGTTGCTTACCAAAGTGATCAATGAAAAGGTGCAGGAATATGGCCTGTACGATCCGCGACTGGAGCTTTCGGGATTTAAGTTCCCGCCGCTCGAAATGCTCAACGACTATGGGCAGAGCAATATCACGGTAAATCAGGAAGAACTGGAGGCCAACAAGAACAGAATTGTTGAAACTCTGAGCCATTACAACATTAAAATAAGCAAGATAAAAGCAACCATTGGCCCAACGGTAACCCTTTACGAAATTGTACCGGCGGCGGGGGTGCGCATCTCGAAAATTAAAAACCTGGAAGACGACATTGCGTTGAGCCTTGCTGCACTCGGTATTCGCATCATTGCTCCTATGCCCGGCAAGGGAACCATAGGCATTGAGGTGCCCAATGCGAAAAAGAATATCGTGTCCATGCGCTCGGTAATCGCCAGTGAAAAATTCCAGAAATCGGACATGGAGCTGCCATTGGCATTGGGACGCACCATTAGCAACGAGACTTTTGTGGTCGATTTGGCCAAGATGCCCCACTTGCTCATGGCGGGCGCCACAGGACAGGGAAAATCAGTGGGACTGAACGCCATTCTTACCTCGTTGCTCTACAAAAAGCACCCGGCTGAAGTGAAGTTCGTATTGGTGGATCCGAAAAAAGTAGAACTTACGCTTTTCAATAAAATTGAGCGACACTATCTCGCCAAGCTGCCCAACGAAGGCGAAGCCATCATTACCGACACAAAAAAGGTGATAAACACCCTGAACAGCCTGTGTATGGAGATGGACGACCGCTATGAGATTCTGAAAGAAGCCCATTGCCGGAACATTGTGGAATACAATAAGAAATTCAGCGAACGCAGGCTGAATCCGGAAAAAGGCCACCGCTTTTTGCCCTATATCGTCTTGGTGATCGACGAGTTTGCCGACCTCATTATGACTGCCGGCAAAGAAGTAGAAACCCCCATTGCCCGCTTGGCGCAATTGGCTCGGGCCATTGGCATCCACTTGATTATTGCTACGCAGCGACCGTCGGTGAATGTGATTACAGGCGTCATTAAAGCCAATTTCCCTAGTAGAATTGCCTTCCGTGTGACCTCAAAAATTGATAGCCGCACCATCCTGGATTCAGGCGGAGCCGATCAGCTTATTGGAAAAGGCGACATGCTATACAGCAGCGGCAACGAACCCACGCGCCTTCAATGTGCCTTGGTTGACACACCGGAAGTAGAAAAGATTACCGAATTCATTGGTGACCAACGTGCCTATGCCAGCGCCTACCTACTACCCGAATATGTGGGCGAAGAGGGTGGCGGAAACACCATTATGGACCTCGACGATCGCGACAGCATGTTTGAAGAAGCCGCACGTGTGGTGGTGATGAACCAACAAGGATCGGCGTCGCTGCTGCAACGAAAACTGAAGCTGGGCTACAACCGCGCCGGCAGAATAGTGGACCAACTTGAAGCGGCAGGCATCATTGGCCCGTTTGAAGGCAGCAAGGCCCG
>CAZBBV010000407.1:0-1848 GCA_964490025.1 uncultured Cryomorphaceae bacterium
GTCTATGAGGATGAACGCGACGTGGTCGCACCACGGCTGTCCGTTGGTGGCTTTCCAAAGGCGGCCAAGGTCATCGGGTGGACGATGGCCATGCAGGCAATTCGTGGATAGGTGGTTCAGGTGCTGCATTGGTACTTAGGCGAAATACAGACTTTAGGACTTACAATCAAGTCAAGCTCGACTCTGTTTCCATGTCCCTGCTGTTGGTTGGAGAGAGCTCCGAGGAAAAGTTTGGGGATGACGTGGAAGTCGTCCTTACCTGATTTTAAGGAGTGTTTGTGGTAGTAATGTAATCTATGGCAGGAGTAGGTAAGTTTCGGGATTGGTGGTATTTGGCTTGGAGGTTGGTGCAGAGGCGGATTTTATGTCGATGATGATGCGTTCGAGTTCGATGTAGCCTTGCTTGGTTTCCTAGATGGTTTTCTTGGTTTTATCGCAACCAGTAAGTGTGAGGCTGAGTGATAAAAGCAAAAAGATGAGCGCGAGTTTTAAGGGGATGATAAGCAGGTGTTTCATGTTGTACGATTAAACGTACAGGATGCTTGAGCCGGGTTTGGAATTGCGGGCGCTTTGAGAAAAGCCAGCGTAGAAGAATGGTATGTTGGCCGCCTCATCACCTTCCATGCGGCTGCTTACTCTATCCCATGTCATGATGGCGATGTGACAAGAAGGTTCTCCAACCACGAGAACAGGTTGGTCTCTCTGGTCATGCCATTGATAGTCACCACCGAATTGTCTGCGGGCAACTTCGAGGATGTAGCAGCCGAATTCTTTAGTGAGTTGTGATTTTATCTTCTCCGGGACATCGCAATCCGCACATTCGGCGAGGGCTTCTTCAATGGATTGGAGGCTTGCTTCGGAATAGTCCAATTTGCCGCCGGGTCGCTCCTTTAACATGGTGACTGCTTTGGCAGCTAATCTGGCAATCTCATTTTCAATTTCGGTCATATAAAAACAAGCTCAGGTGGATGGGTATGAAAGAGGCGACCAGATTCCCGATTTATCAGCGAGGGGTTCAGGACACACAGCCTTATTTAAGGCGCTATGGAGCGTTCTTGGGATTAGGTTTCATCGGAACGAGAAGCAAGCCAACCCCGGTGGCGAGCAATGCGGTGGTGCCAAGCAGCCATGGGATTGTCATGGGGACATGAATATGCCCCGATCCAAAACTGATTGCGGTGCTGCGCGGGCGGTACTTGTTACCACTGTATTCAATGAGGCCGAACGCACCTCTTTTGCCGAAATTCATGTCATCCAATACAACCGCCGGGCCGGTCGCTGGTGGCAAAGGGACCAAATGAGCGGATGCGTGTTTTATGCCAGCCCTGGCAACCAGCACAGCCAAGACAAGCAAAAGGCACCCAAGCAGCCACCATGGATATTGAAGCGGAATGCGCATGGGAAAGAGCTGAATTATAGGTTGTATAAAGCTAGCGCAAATTGGGTGGCGGTTGAAGGGGAAATTTTGGTGTTATCAGGAGTTGAAGGAGGGTTGATGATGATGTCGAACTTACAGTGATTGGGGCATCGTGACTGGTTACATGGCGGGCTTTTGTCACTGAAATCAAAACCGCAAATTACAGCGGAGAACGGAGCATAGCCGATCGCAAATGGCCGATAGCCGAGGAGGGGATTTCAAATCTGAGGATTTGAAATTTCAAAAGGTGCGATAAGAGGATACGAATTTCACGTATTGGCCCCTTTGAGAATGGAAGGATTGAACCGCGAACTACGCCAAATACGCGGGCGGGGAGGGATGGCCAAAACTCCGACCAAAACGTCGGGCGAGGAAGCGCAGAAGGCACAAATGGGAGGCGGAATGTGGGGTGATGAAATGCTAGTTACGCA
>CAZBBV010000408.1:0-1845 GCA_964490025.1 uncultured Cryomorphaceae bacterium
CCGCGGCGGCCCCAACCGCAGCGGCCGGCGGCGCCACCTGATGCAGAACCAGTAAGAATTCTATTCGGGTTGTTTGGGTCAAATTCAATGAAATGCATACGACCTGTTCCGCGAATGCGACGATAATTGTAGTCGTCCATGCTCCAATTGTCGGTGCTTTGGGTAGGCCCAAGCTCTTTCCACTGCGATTGCTCTATAGCTGCACTGCTCGAAAAATATTTCTCCCACTGCAGCCTGCTAGCCTCCATCTGTTCCGGCGTTGGCTTTTGCTTTTTCGGATTGGGCGATAGCTCCTGCGCCTGCGCAAAAAGCCCAACAAACGACCATACAATTATCCAGTATCTCATACCATTTCAATTTAACCGCCTAAAGTTAACAATCTCATGGTGGCGGAATACTTGTGAACGCCATTCATTACACCCACCTTTGCAACTCCCGGCACACAACCATTTCCATGACCCTCAAAGAACATCTTCGCCGAACGTCTCTACTGGCCTATCCGGTAATATTGGCACAGCTTGGGCACGTATTTGTAGGCGTGGCCGACAGCATCATGGTAGGCCAACTTGGGGCCATTCCTTTGGCGGCGGTTTCCTTTGCCAATGGCATATTCGGCATTGTGCTCGTGACGGGTTATGGCGTATCGATAAGTGTAACTCCTTTTGTAGCCAAAGCGCACTCTTCCCACGAAGACCACGAACTGCCCTCCTGGCTGTGGCATTCCATCATACTGTGCGCAGTCACAGCCTTCCTGATACTGGGCATTTATTTTCTATTCGAACACAACATCTACCACCTCGATCAGCCGGAAGAAGTCCTTGAGTTGGCGCTTCCTTATTTGGAAATTATCATTCTTTCCACCCTTCCACTCATGTTTTTCCAGAGCATGAAGCAGTTTGCCGAAGGATTGAGCATCACCTTCGAGCCCATGCTTATCAGTGTGTTTTCCAATCTGCTCAACATATTGCTCAACTATGTCCTCATTTATGGCAAATGGGGTTTTCCGGAAATGGGCATTATCGGGGCCGGTTATGCTACGCTTATTTCGCGCATAGTCATGGCTATTCTTATGTTTATTATGGTGCGCTACTATAGTCGCCTCGAAGAATATTCCGCCAATTTCTTTCGGATGCCCTTTTCCTGGAGCAAAATCAAAGACCTGCTGCGCATTGGTATTCCCACTGCTCTGCAATACCTCTTTGAAGTTGGTGCCTTCGCCTTCGCCGTTTTTATGATGGGCTGGTTAGGCGCCATTCCTCAGGCAGCGCATCAAATAGCCATCAACTTGGCCTCTGTTACCTACATGGTTTCGGCGGGCATAGCCTCTGCCACAACGGTGCGGGTGGGCAACCAACTGGGCCTGCGCGACAAACACAATCTTCGTCAGGCTGCCTTTACAGGAATGGCGCTTTCGGCGGTGGTGATGATAATTACCGGGCTAAGCTTTGCTTTTGGCGGACGGCTTTTTGCCTCGCTCTATGTGAATGACGCCGAAGTGATTGCCCTGGCAGCGCAGTTGCTTTTCATAGCTGCCCTCTTCCAGCTATCTGATGGCCTCCAAGTGGTGGCGCTTGGTGCCCTGCGCGGAATGAAAGATGTGATTTATCCTACCCTTGTTGCCTTTTTCGCCTATTGGGGCATTGGCATACCATCCGCCTACTTCCTGGGCATTCGTTACGAAATGGGTGGTGTGGGTATCTGGATAGGGTTGGCGCTGGGACTCACTTTCTCTGCAGTCATGCTGATGTTCCGCTTTGCCCGCAAAAGCAATCGACTGTTTAGCGAATAAGTGAGAGCGTACCTTCGTAGCGTTCGTATTTCCCATCAAAGCTGCGAAGTTTAATG
>CAZBBV010000409.1:0-1843 GCA_964490025.1 uncultured Cryomorphaceae bacterium
AGCGAGGGCATGGATATCGACAACGAAGGCCGTATTACGGGATTGTCTTAATCGTTTCGGCAATCAGGCTGCTTTCAAAGCCCTTGCCTTGCAAGAAGGTGAAGAGCTTTCGCTCGCGCTCCCGTCGGGTGCGCTCCCGCAGGGTTGGCCATTTCTTTAGCGCCACGCGGTGTAGAATTTCCAAGTATTCTGTTTCGTCCAGCGCGCTGAGGGTTTCCTGAATGGTTTTGTCGGCCACGCCTTGTTGGCGTAGTGCATAAGCAATTTTAATCTTTCCCCATTCCGTTTGGCGGAGGTGGCCTTCGGCAAAGGCCTGCGCATAGCGGCGTTCGTTCAAAAAGTTGTTTTGAAGCAGATGCACCAGTATTTCCTCTTGCGCCACGGGGATGAGCTGCATTTCGCGCATTTTCAATTCCACCTCACGAATGCTTCTTTCGCGAATGGCGCAGTAGCGCTCCAGTGCAGCGCGGGCCTCGCGCAGGTCGTATATTTTTTTGTTGGTCAAATGTTTATGACTGATTGTTTGCTTTCTTGTTCAACTGCCGCTCATTGTACCACCACCCGAGCAGCCCATAGCCGAGTCCGCCCATTAGGTAAAAGGCCATTTCCTTGGCCATGCTCAAGGTGTCGCGCCCGTCGAACCAGCTGCGGGTGATAAGTGCATTTACCGCTATGCATGCCAGTAGAAAAAAGACCATGTTGTAAAGCACGAATCGTTTTTTTCCGGCTTTGCGCTCTTCTTTCCACTGTTCGGGCCAGTCTTTTCTGAAGTAATTGGGCATCTTATTTCAGTTTTGGGTTGTTCTGATGTCGGTCGTGGTCGCGTTTGCCTTTGGCTGCCATGCGTCGGTCAAAAGCGGCTTGTAGGTCGGTGTTGGTTTGGTTGGCCAGGCACAGCACCACAAAGAGCACGTCGGCCAGCTCCTCGCCCAGGTCTTTTTGTTTGTCGCTTTCTTTTTCGCTCTGCTCGCCATAGCGACGGGCAATGATGCGCGCCACTTCGCCCACCTCTTCAGTGAGCTGGGCCATATTGGTCAGTTCGTTGAAATAGCGCACGCCGTGGTTTTTAATCCACGCGTCCACTTCGCTTTGCAGTGCTGTAATGCCGTTGTTCATTGTTTGTTTTTTGAGTCCATGATGAGGGTCACGGGTCCGTCGTTCACCAAAGATACTTTCATATCGGCGCCAAACTCACCGCTTTTCACGGGGCATTCGCTTTCCATCCACAGCTTTTCGATAAAATGCTCGTAGAGCGGAATGGCCTGCTCGGGCCGCGCGGCCTTGATGTAGCTGGGGCGGTTGCCTTTTTTGGTGCTGGCGTGGAGCGTAAACTGGCTAATGACCAAAAATTCGCCACCGGCTTCCAGGATGTTGCGGTTCATCACTCCGTTGGCATCAGGGAAAAGGCGCAGCTTGGCCACCTTGGCGCATAGCCAGTCGGCGTCTTCTTGTGTATCGCTTTGTTCTATGCCGAGTAAAATCAACAAACCCGTGGCAATGGCGCCTTTCGCACGCCCTTCAATGCGCACCGAAGCTTCGCTCACTCTTTGCACCACGATACGCATCAGTATGCAAAGCTTTTGATGTGTTCGGCGCGCTTGCTTAGTTCAGTGGTGGTGCTATCGCCTCGCCACGCTTTCTCCCATTCGCCGTAGGTGGGGTTGGGGAAAAGGATAAACTCGGTGAGCATGTGGTCCAGATTTAGGTCCACCTCTGTTTTTCCGAAGTTTTCCTCTCGGTTTTTGAATATTTCGTCGTAGTCGCGGAGGTTGTCGCCGAGGTAAAGCAGCACATGGCAATTGTCCATTACTAACACCCGGCGAGGTGTTTTGTCGCTCGTTTC
>CAZBBV010000410.1:0-1841 GCA_964490025.1 uncultured Cryomorphaceae bacterium
TGTCGCCTTTGGTTTTTTCATTTGGGTTACGCAAAGAACCGCCATTCCATGGATACATTTTCTTCTGGGTGATGCGCTCGTAGTCAACATTACCTATCAAAGCCAAAGCGGCGTATTCCCATTCTGACTCAGTTGGGAGTCTATACTTAGGAAGTAGAATTCCATCCTCCATCATGGCTTGACGGCCTGCTTTTCCATTTCCATTCGGATTTAAGTCCGGAAGGTTTTTCTTTACCTCACCTACATACTGTCCTACCAAGTAGGTTTCTGTGTTGAAGTTGTCATCATCATATTGATTCGGGTTGGTGCGAAGTATTCCTTCACTAATCAATATCTGCTCGTTCACACGATCCGTTCTCCAAGCGCAGTATCATTGGCTTGAAGCCAGTTTACACCTACTACAGGATATAAACTGTAGGCAGGGTGGCGTAGGTAGGTTTCTACATAAGGCTCATTGTAGGCCAATTTATCGCGCCACACCAAAGTGTCGGGAAGCGCTTTTTCATACACCTCAGGGTAGCTGTAGCCATATACCCTTTGCAGCCAATACAAATACTCGCGGTAGGCAATGTTGGTTACTTCCGTTTCGTCCATGTAAAATGACGACACAGTAACCCGACGTGGAATATTGTTCCAATCGTACAGCACATCTTGCTCCACGCGACCCATGGTAAAAGTTCCGCCTTCCACAAACACAAGCCCTGGGCCTATGTCTTGTCCGGGGTAACTTAAATTGGCCTGAAAGCCACCATTTTCCATAGTGTTGTAGTCCCATCCTGTAGTTGAAGACTTTTCACTGCAAGCAGTAAAAGCAAACAGCCCGGAAAGGACAATTAGAGGCTTGATGAATTTTTTATGGTTCATGTTCATTGTTAAATGAATTTCAAATAGTTCACGATAACTAAAACTTAGGGCAGTTTAGTGTTTTGTACTTGGTTTTTTTTGTGGCACACTTAAATTGGTATCCCAAAGATATTTCATGTGCACCACCCGCTTGATTGCTGAATTTGCTCACAGTGTAGTCATAGCTATATCCTAAAGTCCAGCGATCGGGAGAAAATCCGACCATGACAACCATGGCATCAGCGTTGTTGAAATTGTGGCGGAAAGAAAGTCCTCCGGTAACCGCACCCTTAGAAATAGAAAGTAGATAGTTCAACTGCTCGTTGGGTCCTTGGGTTTGAAATAAGATTCCAGGGTTAATGGTCGTCTGATCGGCGGAATTGTTTGAAACTCGGCGTCCAATGGGAATCTGTGCGCCACCATGAAAAGTCATTTTCATAGGTAGTTTACTTTCCACCAAGAAAGGGTCGTCGGGCTCGGTAAGGTGATGAAATGCACCGCCTACATAAAACATATCACTGAAAAGCACGAATCCGGTACCAAAATCCACGTGAGAAACTTGGTCAACACCAGGAATCTCTTGAGTTGGTCGCACAAAACCATATAGGTTATCAATCTGATCTCCGAAGCGCAGAGAAGACCAATCCAAGGTTCTTTGGCGCCAACCTGCCTGGAAGCCCACCAACAAAGAGAGCTTACGGTTCAAAACCAAGTGGTAAGAATACATGGCATTAACTTCAAAAATTCCAAGTGTTCCGTCGCCGGCATTGTCGTCTGTAATGATTATACCAACACCGCCACCTAGGGCATCAACAAACTGATCGTAGGAAGCACTAACGGTTCTAAAAGCGGCGAGTTCAGGATACTGATTTCTATAAATCACGTGTGCACTCGGGCACTTTCTGGCCCCGGCCATGGCCGGATTCAGGTGTATAGGATTGGCGTAAAACTGAGAGAAATGAGGGTCTTGTCCCATAGCGCTCATACTCCCAATCAAT
>CAZBBV010000411.1:0-1837 GCA_964490025.1 uncultured Cryomorphaceae bacterium
ATTCGTTCAGCCATTTTTCATTTAGCGCCTTGGCCTTGCGCGCCAATTGCCGAATGCTCACCGTGCCAAAACGCAAGTGAAGACTGAGCCTTGAGGTGCCCAACACTGCCGGCAAGTCGCGTTGCAAGTGGTATTTCTCAATTATTTCATCCGCAGGATTATCTGCCGGAAAAGCAATTTTACTTTTCTCAAAGCCCATTTCACCCAAGGTCGGGATAAGGAAAGCGTCTGTCTGATATGCCGCGCTCAGACTTTTCTCCGAAGGAAAACTACTCAAATCGCTTTCCGTGAGTCGTGCTTTCCAACGCTTCATATAGGGTGTAAACACCGTGTACGGCTTTCCGTCGTCCTTGGTCACCTCGCTTTTCTCGAAAATGCACTGGTCTTTGAAAGAAAAAAAACTGACTTCATGCCGGATTAAAAACTCGGCTATTGACGCGTCGCGCTCACGGGCATAGGGTTCGTAATCGTGGTTGGTGTACACTGCTGCTACACTTCCCTTATCCACAAGTTGTCGAAATACATTCGAGGGACTATCATAAAACACCCTAAGCGCACCCCCATGACGGCGGTAAGCTTCGTCTAGTTTTACAATATTCTGATGAATAAAAGTTACCCGTGCATCATCCTTGTCCTCCAGTTTGTGCAAAATTTCGGTATCGAAAATGAAGATCGGCTGGACAGGAAGACCGCTTTGCAGTGCGTGGTAAAGTCCGGCATTGTCGAAGGTTCTCAAATCCCTTCGGTGCCAAAAAATGGCAAGTGGACTCATCCCAATTTAAGTTCAGAGGGTTCGCTGTGCGCACGTGCATAGGACATGCGTTTCACTTTTTGTGGAGCTAAATATGAATCCAATCCTGAGCCGGTGAGCACCTCGGCACGGGTAAGGTCAATAAATCCGTCTTCCATGATGATGTCTTCCGGCAAAATCACTTCCACCACCTCCCCAATCATGATGATGGTGTGGTTGCTTTTCACATTCAGGCGCTCGCGAAAGGTGAGCCCAATTTTGATGGCAGCTTCATTTACATAAGGCGCCCCAAAACCAGGTGTACGCATTTCGGTAAAACCACAGGCCCTAAACTCCGACTCACCTTTTTGAAACTTGGCCGAGGTGTGGTGTGCTTGCTCAAGGTGCGTCAGCTGCACGTGGTTGTAGGTGTAGTGATCGTTTTCGATAATGTTAGAAAGCGTGTGGCGAGGCACAGTACTGGGCCTGATCACCATGCCCATAAGCGGCGGATTGGCACCCACATGAAACACGCTATTGAAAATGGCAAGGTTGCTATTTCCTTTTTTGTCGGCGGTGCCCACCAAATGAAGGCTCTTGAATCCGGTCAGCGAATTGAAAAACTGCGTGCGGTAAAGCCTGTCCCAATTCTGGAAATCCTCGGTATGGAGACGTACCTCATTCATTGCTTTCAATAAAAAATTAAACGGTTCTTATACTCGACATTCCGCCATCCACATGGAGCACTTGCGCAGTCATCCAGGTACTTTGGCCGGTTAGCAACCAAGTGGCCGAAGCCGCTAGTTCTTCAGGCGTTCCCACCCTTTTCAGTGGATGACGCTCAGCACTAGCTTGTTTCTTTTCTTCGGTGCTCAGCAGTCGCTCGGCTAGGCCGGTGTTGGTAAGCGAAGGCGCTACTACATTGAAGCGGATGCGGGGAGCATATTCAGCCGCCAGCGAGCGCGCCAAGCCTTCTATGGCTCCTTTGGCCGAGGCAATGCCACTGTGGAAAGGCATGCCCTGCGAAACCGCCACTGTGCTGAACAGTACTACCGAGGCACGTTCGGATTGCTTTAACAATGGCAAGAAGTGTTGGATGGCTTTTAC
>CAZBBV010000412.1:0-1813 GCA_964490025.1 uncultured Cryomorphaceae bacterium
CTTTACCTGACCAGTTGGATAGTTCACAACTCATCCTTCCGTTTGGGTCACCGTCAATGAGGAATATTTTTATTGTCTTTCCGAAATTCATTTTATGTTTTCAATCGTTATATGGATGCGTGATACTTATTTGACCAAACCAATCCCAAACCTAACTCATTTTCCTAAACCCTCCTTTCCCAAGGTGCTAAATAACCAAGGCAGCCAACAAAAAAATGAGGCCCATTCACGAGCCTCTTTCTTCAGATTAGTTTATCGCTTTACTTAATCCCTTAGATCCCGAAACAAGTTCGGGATGACACAAGGTATGATACACAGCATGACACGCGGAATGTCACAAATGAAGATATACAAGATGAAAATAAGTAGGACAAACGGCACGACCATCAGGGTGGTCCATGGCGTTTGAGTTCAGTGGGGGTAAGTGGATTGTCTGTTCCAATCCGCAGCTTGCAGTCCTCCACTTCCCCAAAAAGATGATTTATATCATTTACTCCCCCCCGGGCTAGGACTTTCTTTGTTCGGCATAAAGCATAAAAGTGCAGACTAAAAATCACCCAACTATGATCACAGAGATAGAAAAGAATAGCCCGAATCCTGAAGTGTTGGAGGCGGTTGTCATCCGCTTCGTAGGCGACTCGGGCGACGGCATGCAGCTCACCGGAACACAGTTTTCGGACACCTCGGCCATGTTTGGCAACGACATTGCCACCTTCCCCAACTATCCCTCGGAGATTCGCGCTCCGCAGGGCAGCCTCTATGGCGTATCGGGTTTCCAAGTACACATAGGCAGTGTGGAGGTGAGCACCCCCGGCGACAACCTGGACCTGCTCGTGGCCATGAACCCCGCCGCGCTCAAAACCAACCTCTACGCCCTGAAACCGGGGCATACCATAATCGTTGACTCGGATGCCTTCAACGCCAAAAACCTCGAGAAAGCCCTGTATGGCAGCAACCCACTGGAAGACGGCAGCTTGGAAAACTACCGCGTGGTGCAAGTGGCCATGACCACCCTGACCAAAGAGGCGCTAAAGGACGTGGCCGGACTGGACAACAAGGCCATTACCCGCAGCAAGAACATGTTTTCGCTGGGTATGGTGTACTGGATGTACCACCGTTCGTTGGAGCACACCATTGACTTTTTCAATAAAAAGTTCAAGAACCAACCCGAGCTTATTGAGGCCAACACCAAGGTGCTCAATGCCGGTTATTATTTCGCGGAAACGCTGGAGCTCATCCCGAATGCATACACCATTTCGCCGGCTAAAATGGCCTCCGGAACCTACCGCATCATTATGGGCAATACGGCCACGGCATGGGGCTTTTTGGCTGCTGCCGAAAAATCGGGCTTGGAGCTTTTCCTCGGTTCGTACCCCATCACGCCGGCCACCGATATATTGCACGAGCTGGTGAAGCACAAGCATTTTGGCGTGAAAGCCTTTCAGGCCGAAGATGAGATTGCGGGCGTGGCTTCGGCCATTGGCGCCGCCTTCGCAGGCGATTTGGCCATCACCACCACTTCCGGTCCGGGGCTGGCGCTCAAAGGCGAAGCCATAGGGCTGGCCATGATGATGGAGCTGCCACTGGTGGTGGTAGATGTGCAGCGCGGCGGTCCTTCCACCGGATTGCCTACCAAAACAGAACAAAGCGACTTGCTACAAGCCATGTACGGACGCAATGGCGAGAGCCCGGTAATTGTGATTGCCGCCAGCACACCGGCCAATTGCTTCAATTTTGCCTTCGAAGCTTCGCGCCTGGCGTTGGAGCACATGACGCCCGTGATCCTGCTCACCGACGGCTACATTGCCAACGG
>CAZBBV010000413.1:0-1791 GCA_964490025.1 uncultured Cryomorphaceae bacterium
ACACCCTTTTCGTGCCATGAAAAGCCGTATACCATCAGAATGCCTAACACCACTACTATTAATGGCCCCGGGATAAATTTATTGATGCGCTTTAGGGTTAAAATGAGCAAGACAGAGCCAATGCCCAGCGAAAGGGTGAACAGGTTGGCTTCGGCCAAACGATCTATAAAAATGAATAGAATTTCGTGAACGTAGTTGCTGCTGGGGATATTTACGCCGGTGAGGTTTTTAAGCTGCGAAAAACCAATGATGAGCGCCGCCGCGGAAGTGAATCCACTTACCACAGGATGTGATAAAAAATTGACCAAAAAACCCATTCGAAGCAAGCCAAGCATCAACTGAAAAACGCCGACCATGATGGAAAGCAGTAAGGCCAGACGAATAAATTCTTCGCTTCCTGGTGTCGCTATTTGACCAACGCCTGCCAGCACAAGCAAGGCCACCATGGCCACCGGCCCTACAGCCAATTGGCGTGAGGTGCCGAATATGGCATACAACAACAAAGGAATGGTAGCCGCGTAAAGACCATAAATGGGAGGCAATCCGGCGAGCATGGAGTACGCCATTCCTTGTGGCACAAGCATTACGCCAACGGTTAGGCCTGCGCTAATGTCGCCTTGCAACATTCTCCTGTTGTAGTTCTTTATCCAGTCTATAGAGGGAATGTAATCCGATAATGCCATAATGAAGGAAATAGATTTGAGGCGCAAAAGTATCCTATCCTGTACCCTTGTTAGGTAACAGTAGTTACCTAATCCAGGTCGATAATCTGAATACGGTTGCGCCCAAGCAGCACCATTCCTTGGGTTTCCATTTTCTTGAGAAGTCGGCTAATCACCTCACGTGAAGTGTTGAGTTCGGTGGCAATATCTTGATGCGATAATCTCAGTTCTTTGGTGTTCAACGCCTGGCTATTGGTACGTAGATACTCCGTAAGACGTGAGTCCATACGGTGAAAAGCAATGCTGTCCAAGGTTCGCAAGAGCTCTTCGAAGCGCTTGTTATAGGTGGTTATCACGAATCTGTACCATCCCGGATATTTCTTCATCCATTCTGACATTAGACGGGTAGGTACGCTTATGATCTCTGCGTCTTCAATCACCACGGCACGCACCATGCTTATGTGGCTCTCCAGCGTGCAGGCAAAACTTATGGCGCATGCGTCACCGGCTTCAAGGTAGTAAAGGAATAGCTCGTTGCCGTCTTCGTCTTCTCGAAACACCTTTACTTTTCCGGAAATTATCAAGGGAATTGTTTTGATGTATTGATCAACTTCTACCAGCGTAGCCCCTGCAGGAACCTCCTTGAAGGTGCAGTCTTTTTGAATATCATTGATCAGCTCGGCTTCTGTTGCCAACAAAGGGAAGGCTTGATCGATTACTTGTTGTATAGTCTCACTCATTTTTAGTAAAAAGTTTTTCGCAATAAGCCACCAAAATAAACCTTTATTCTACTGTCTGATGAAGTTTCGCGAAATAATCTTCAGAGCATACCGGCACGATACCATACTTCCACATGGATATTTTAGATTTGGCCTTCTTCACCAAAAAAGGATTGAGTAATGAAATGTTGGACTGGCAGATTGCTTCTTTATGTATTTGCATTCGGCATTTCCATTTTTTCTGCGCAGGCTCAAGAAGACGAGTTTGCCCAACGTAAGGCGGAAGTGCTGGCCGAAACGGTAGACACCTTGTTGGCCGTAAACTACGCCCGGCTTAGCTATTCGTATGTAAACATAGACATTGACTCGGCGTATCACTATGCGAAAAAGTGCATCTCGTTTTCCGAAGA
>CAZBBV010000414.1:0-1014 GCA_964490025.1 uncultured Cryomorphaceae bacterium
ATTTGGGCCGCTAAAGTTGAAATAATACACGAAGTAGAGCCCTAGGGCAGTGATGAGAATGCCGCCAAGGAATTCGTTTTTCCAAGCAAATAGCACGAGAAGAATCAATGCAAGCCAAGGCCATGCATTGGGGCTGTTTTGAACAATGCCCGCGAAACCTCCTGCATATTCTTCAGCACCTGAAAAGAGTGCGAAAAGAAAGACAAGAATACTGAGCAACAGCAGCCCGTAGCGAGCGAGCATTCGAAGTAT
This sequence comes from uncultured Cryomorphaceae bacterium, assembly GCA_964490025.1. Taxonomy (GTDB): domain Bacteria; phylum Bacteroidota; class Bacteroidia; order Flavobacteriales; family ECT2AJA-044; genus CAZBBV01. Next base: position 253 of record CAZBBV010000414.1, read on the forward strand.
GTTCGCTTTTTTTCGGAGGTTTATTTGATTCATTTTGTCATTGTTTATTGGGCTGATAAAGAGCTACATGAATGGACAAATGTATCTGATTTGGAATAGAGTAGTAGGTTTTATAAAGGGCTACGGATACTTTCTTTAAAGCAGGAAAAGATTCAGAAAACCTACTTTCGCGCCCACATAAAAATGGGCTGAAATTTTCTCGAAACCGAAGCCTAATAAAAAAGCGGCATGAAGAAATACATCAATCTGTTCGATTTTTCGCAAAAGGTGGATTACAAAACCGAGGTTCTTTCGGGGCTTACCGTGGCATTGGCGCTGGTGCCTGAAGCGGTGGCTTTTGCACTAATAGCAGGCCTTTCGCCGCTCACCGGCTTGTATGCGGCTTTTGTCATGGGCTTGGTGACTTCCATCCTGGGCGGCCGTCCGGGTATGATATCGGGTGCCACCGGAGCGGTTGCGGTGGTTATCGTTTCCTTGGCCAAGTCGCACGGGGTGGAGTACATCTTTGCCACCGTTATTCTGGCGGGCATCATTCAGATGTCGGCGGGCTTTCTGCGCCTCGGCAAGCTTATTCGCCTTGTGCCGCACCCGGTAATTTTTGGTTTTGTGAATGGTTTGGCCATCATCATTTTCATGTCGCAGCTCGATCAGTTCAAGGATTCTGCGGGCAACTGGCTCACTGGCACTACCCTGTATTTGCTTTTTGGATTGGTGCTGCTCACTATGGCCATCATTTTCTTTTTGCCAAAGCTCACGAAGGCT
>CAZBBV010000414.1:1053-1777 GCA_964490025.1 uncultured Cryomorphaceae bacterium
GGTGGTGTTTGGGCTGGTTAGCTTTTTGAATATCGACACGAAGACTGTAGGAGACATTGCCAGCATTCAGGGCGGTTTTCCGCCGTTTCATATTCCTTTGGTTCCATTGAATATGGAAACCCTTTCGCTGATTTTCCCATATGCCGCCATAGTGGCCGGTGTGGGACTGATAGAGAGTTTACTTACGCTCAACATTGTGGACGAGATAACCGAAACCCGCGGCCGCGGCAACAAGGAGGCCGTGGCGCAGGGCGCTGCCAATGTGCTATCTGGTTTGTTTTCGGGAATGGGCGGCTGCGCCATGATTGGCCAAAGCCTGATCAACGTGTCCAACGGAGCTCGTGCGCGACTTTCGGGCATTGTAGCGGCAGTGATGCTCTTGGTGTTCGTTATGTTCGGCTCGTCGCTCATAGAGCGTGTTCCCATGGCCGCCCTCACCGGACTTATGATTATGGTGGCCATTGGCACCTTCGAGTGGGCCAGCCTCAAGACATTCCGGCGCATGCCCAAGTCGGACATACTGGTAATGGTGCTGGTAACTCTCGTTACCGTAGTGTTGCATAACTTGGCTTTGGCTGTGATCATTGGCGTTATTATCGCCGCGCTTGTTTTTGCCTGGGACAATGCCAAGCGAATCCGCGCGCGCAAATACACTGACGAAAATGGCGTAAAGCATTACGAGATTTACGGCCCGCTATTCTTTGCATCTGTTACTGCTTTCAAT
>CAZBBV010000415.1:0-1751 GCA_964490025.1 uncultured Cryomorphaceae bacterium
CCAAGCTCAGCTTATCGAAGGGATAGCGGCGTAGGAAGGAGGCCAGAAAATTGTCCGTACTGGTGGCGGTGGTGGTATATTTCTGCCCAAGTTGCTCAATGTCGTATTTGTAAAACACACCGGCCTCCACCCTACGCACGGTGGGAAAAAGCCATTTTATCCCGAGATTGTATTTGAGCAATCGGTCGGTGGTGCCGTAGGCCATGTGGCCATAGATGCGCCAGGTGTCGTTTCTGTTGAAATAGGTGCGTCCACCCACGCGCAGGCGCAGGCCCTCAATGGGGTTGAAGGCAAAACTGCTCGAAAGCGGGCCAATGTCCACCACGCCCGTTTCCCAATAACCGCTCAGCACCAGGGCAATGACATCCAAGTAGGTATTGAAAGCCCTCACGGTGCGCAGGGTGTCCATCATTTGGTAAATGCCCTTTTCCTGTTCGGTGAGCGCCTCCGGCCGCACCGATTCCCACAGGCTGTCGTCTTTGCTTTGCTTCATCATCTCCCCACGGGTGATGTCTTCCACTTTGTAAAACTCCTCGGGTCTAGGGGTATTGATGATGTAATCCGTTCGGAAGCTCGTTTTGGTGCCATAAAGCCCTTTCACATCCTTGTTGTCGTTTATGGCAAAATCCACCAAGATGTAGTCTTTGCTGATGAGCCACTGCCCATTCGACCTCACGTGCTCCCTGGCCACGCGCATGTCGTTCACAAAGTTGATGTTGGCGTCGCCGCTCATCACCATATCGTACTTCACTACGGCCCAAGTGGTGGTGTCCACCCACAGCTCGCCTTTGAAAGTGAGCTCCTGCTTGCGGCGTGGAATGAACTGTATGTTGTACCACCAGCTGCCATCCACCTCGGTGCTGTCGGTAATGTAGTAGCGGTAGCCCACCACGCCAAACTGACTCACAGGACTTAGAAACTCTTTGTCGAACATTCGAATGTAATTGGTGTAGAGGTCGTAGTCCTGGTAGAGGCGCCCCCAGTATTCGTTGATGCCAGCATTTTGATCGAAGCCCGCATTGCGGTTGGCCAACAGGGTCTTTTTCTCCATTTTCGGATCGCGGCGATAGTACTCGTGATAGAGCGCTTCGGTAATAAACACCGGAAGAAAGACCTTGCCGTTCACTTCGCTGGTATCCGCATAGTCGAAGATGAAGTCAATGGGCTTGAACACCTTTCGGTTTTTAAATTCCTCATTGATGTTGTTCAGATCAAACTGGATTTTCTCGTAGTTGCGATACTCCATAGCGCCCAATTTGGTAAGACTGTTGTTGTCGCGGTTTTCCCAAATCAGCTTAATCATCCGAATAGCGGGATCGTCCTTTTCCTTCTTCTTATCGCCCACCACTACCACTTCGCCCAAATTTTCCGCTTCGGTTTCGAGGTAAAAGGTAATGTCTTGCAACTTGCCCTTTACCACCACCCTGCGCTGGGTATGGTAGCCTATAAAACTGGCCTGCACACTGTCCACCTGTTGCACCGTCTGAATCTCGAAGCTGCCATCCAAATCGGTGATGGTGCCTATGGAGGTACCCACAAAGATGACATTGGCAAAAGGAATGGGTGCTTTGGTTCCCTTTTCGAGCACATAGCCACGCACGCGCGTTACCTGAGCTGCGCTTTCAAAGAAGGCGGCAAATGCAAATAGCAGTAATACAGAGAATAACAGTCGTTTCATAGCTTGGCGCCAAAATTAGCCAAATACTATGGCCTAAAGCATACCCTGGCACCAATGCTTTACATAATTACTG
>CAZBBV010000416.1:0-1732 GCA_964490025.1 uncultured Cryomorphaceae bacterium
CCCTATAGTTCGTCGTGCCGACTAAAACTACTCATTTCTCCGATTTGTCTCACAGATTTCACAGATGTCCACAGATTCTTTTAAAGCACAGATTGAAATTTCCGCGCTAAAGGTGCTTCATCTTTTGAAAACTTCATCTTTCGCTTTATCCCAATTGAGAACTTCCAATTCGCCTTTCGCAAGCAGCTCCATGCGTCTTTTCACCTCATCTTGCTGCCATTGCGGAATTTCTTCTAACTCTGAAACAGAGACATAATCCAAGGTTTTTATAAAGGACAAAAAGGCTTTGAATTTGCCTTCTTCAATATTTAGGATTAGCTGTTTCATCATGTTTTCAGTTTTTTTTTGTAGCCCGCCGCTCCAATAGCAGTCAGTCATCCCAACAAAATTATATTAAATGTTCTTTGGCACAGCATTTTTTCTTTCACAACGCCTTTCTTCAAACCGCCAGATGGCCCTCATGAAAACATCTTGCAAAACTGGTTTACGCGCATCACATTCTCCGGAGTGCCCAGTATGTAGAGGATGTCGTCCTGCTGTATGGTGGTTTCCGGGCCCACATTGGTAATGTATTTCTTGTCGCGCTTGATGGCGAGCACACTGATGCCAAACACATTTCTCAGGTCGGTATCGCCCAGCTTGCGACCCACCACAGCATTGTTGCCCTGCCGCACGGTGATGGTGGCCACCTCCATATCCGGAATGTGCACTATGCCGTTGGCCACCTGCAGGCCGCCGTCGCCCATTTCGCGCAGCATCTCGTAGTTGTGGGCCCGTATGTAGTTGGTAAACTGCTGTATCTCGTCGCGCGGAATCATGTATTTGTTGAGCACACGGGTGAAAATCTCGATAGAGGTTTCGAATTCCTCCGGAATCACGTCGCTGGCGCCCACTTTGTAGTTTTCTTCCACTTCGCGCACATAGCGGGTGCGCACTATCACATGTGCTGTTTCGGTAAACCGTCGGATGTTTTGCACAATCTGCTTGGTAGCTATTGGCGAAGAGATGGCCACCACCACCACGCGGGCTTCGTGTATGCGTACGTGTTGCAGAATGGTTTCGTCCGTGGCGTCGCCATACACCACCGGTTCTTTACGGCTTTTGGCCAGCTCTATGGCCGCCGGGTCGAGATCTACGATCACATGCGAAATGTCGGCCGCGCGTGCCGCCTGCGCCACATTTTGCCCGTTGATGCCGTAGCCAATGATCACCAGATGGTCGTGGAAATCCTCTTCCGAATGGTGCATGGTGCGGGCGTTCTTCTTTGTGATTTTTTTCATGCGGCGCTTCACCTTTCGCGGCAGAGGTGCGCGAAGCAGCAGCTCGGTGAGGTAGGCAGAATTGCCCAAAACAAAAGGCGTGGCGCCCATGCTGATGATGGAAACGGCTAGGAAATATTGATACACATCCGGGCTAAGCAGCTCGTTTTCCATCCCGGTGGAAAGGAGCACAAAAGCAAATTCGCCCACCTGAAACAAGGCCAGCGCACTGAGAATAATGGTTCGCGGTGGGTATCGCAATATGAGAACGGTTAGGGCCACAATGAGCAATTTGAGCAACATGGCGCCAACCGCCACCAAATGAATGCTCCAAAAATGGGAGATGAAATACTGTACATTGAGTAGCATGCCAATGGACACGAAGAAGAAGCTGATGAATATCTCGCGGAAAGGAAGAATATTGGCCGTGGCCTGGTGGCTGTATTCCGATTCGGAGATGATAAGCCCGGCGA
>CAZBBV010000417.1:0-1731 GCA_964490025.1 uncultured Cryomorphaceae bacterium
GGAAGCCAATTTGCACAAAGAGGCGCTCAACTACGAATATGTGGAGCTGAAACAACGGAGTTACAAATAAGCTGATTGAACGAATAGATAAAACAGATTAGTTATGAACTTGACATTAAAAGTGTGGCGCCAAAAGAACGCTCAGGACAAGGGCCGAATGGAGACCTATGGCATTAATGACGTTTCGCCGGACACCTCCTTTTTGGAGATGATGGACATGCTCAACGAGCAATTGGTGATGGAGGGCAAAGATCCTGTGGCTTTCGACCACGACTGTCGCGAGGGCATCTGTGGAATGTGCAGCATGTACATCAACGGCCGCGCACACGGACCGGGTGAAGGCATAACCACCTGCCAGTTGCACATGCGCAGTTTTAGCGACGGCGACACCATCTACATAGAGCCTTGGCGTGCCAAAGCATTCCCGGTGATGAAGGACTTGGTGGTAGACCGCAGCGCTTTCGACCGCATCATACAAGCCGGAGGCTATGTGAGCGTAAATACCAGTGGAAACACCCTGGATGCCAACGCCATTCCCATTCCGAAAGAAGATGCCGACCGAGCGTTTGATGCCGCCACATGTATAGGTTGCGGAGCCTGTGTGGCCACTTGTAAGAATGCCAGCGCCATGCTGTTTGTGAGCGCCAAGGTGAGCCAACTTGCGCTATTGCCGCAAGGACAGGTGGAAGCCGCACAGCGCGTGCAGCACATGGTGCATCAGATGGATTTGGAAGGATTTGGCAATTGCACGAACACAGGCGCCTGCGAGGTGGAATGCCCCAAAGGCATTAGCCTGGAAAACATTGCTCGCATGAATCGTGAATACTTGAAAGCCGCCGTGAGCAGCAATAGCTAAGCAGAAGGATATTTGAACGATTAACCCGCTTTCCGAAAGGAGGGCGGGTTTTTTTGTGGGCAGAGGTGACAGATTTTGCAATGGCGAAAATCGCCACAAAAAAAGTTTAAAGTGGCGAAAACGTCCTTTGCCGACCTGTCCTTTATGTTTCAATTTGTAAGGTATCATCAACCTTTTCAAGCGTAATGAAACCTTTTTTAAAATGGAAATATAAGACTCGACCTAGTAGTGAAGTATCTGCGAAAAAGACTTTTATCCGCCTATTCACACGTGGGCTCGAAGTCCATAGAGTAGTGCTCACTCTACTGCTTCTTGCCACGTTTTTTAAAGCGTCGGCGCAGCTGGAATTGAAAATTGAAGCTATTCCGGGTATTGGTATGGGCGCTGAGTATCGGCTTGGAAAAGGTCTTGGTCTGTCAATATCCGGGATGTATTGGCCGGAAATAGCGAATAGTCAGAAAGCACAGGCTTTTAATCAAACACATAGTCCATGGATACAATATGCTCAAACTAATCTTTGTGGTACCGCAATTGTCAAGTGGTATTTCAACGAAAAAACCAAGACGGAATCCTTTATCGGGCCATATTATCGTGTTTGGAGGCAGCAAGAGCGGATATCAAACATCTCACAGTGGACTAATGGGCAATATCAACAGGCATTTGACGACCATGTAGCCAAGAAAGTGGTGATAGAGAAGGCCACAATAGGAGTTGCTATGGGGGGCAAAATGATAATAGGTAAAGAGTTTTTCTGCGAAATGGCCGTCGGCGTTGGGTTTTCGCCAAATTATTTTTGGCAGAAGATTACACGGATAAATGATGAATTCGAATTTTCACCTGTCCCTCCCGACTATATACTCGGTCACCTTAACAAG
>CAZBBV010000418.1:0-1718 GCA_964490025.1 uncultured Cryomorphaceae bacterium
TCTTCATTCTCTTCTCGCTTGGCATTGAGTGTATCGAAGAATAAGGGCTCAAGAAAGGCTATGTAAAAAGTAGGATCCATTGGGGCAGCTTCAAAAAGCTTTTGCATGAACTTTTCCTCTCCTTTTTGCCATTTGGTCTTACAGCCCATCCACCCTTTTTTCTGAAGAAAATAGAGGAAGATAATTCGCCCCATCATTTTCTTCACAAAATCTCGTGCGAGTTTTTCCTGTTCTTCTTTTGTGCCTGCTTTGAATAAGTTGAGTCTGGAAGGGTTGTCTTTGATGTTATTGACAAACGCCAAATACACTTCTTTGTATTGGGTAAAGAACTTTTTAGAAAGTGCTTCTACCGAGAAGGCCGCTTCAAGGTCTTTCAGCTTTTTGTGCTCAATTTTTGACAAGTCAAAGAAGCGCTCAGCAGCTGTGCGTCCTCTCTCCTCTTCGCCAAACACGTAGGTGTAGCTCTCTGGTTTTTTATCTGAAATGGTCATGGCGGGTGTGAACTCACGTATGTCGAGTGTAAAACGCCACTTGGTTTTGTCTTCGTTATGAAAAACACCCAATCCAATTTGATAACCTGTAAATACTTCACCTGAAATCAACTTTCTTACAGACTTTACATTTCGATCCAATCGTACTTTTTCAGTTAAGGCAATTTCATAGAGTACCAGTTTCTCACCGTCTGATAGTTCTGTGCTTCCGTGTTGCTTGATGTATTGGGCATATTTCTGCCTTTGCGCACTATCCAAAGGCACTTCCTCCTGATGCAAAGCATATTGGAATTCTGGAAAGACAAAATCCATCACTTTTCGCCAGTTGTCCCAATTGAATGACGATTCGAATATTTTTTGGAGCTCTTGTTTGGTCATAACTAGGCGATAAATGATTCTGAAATAATAATTTCCGGCAAGCCTTTTATAGGCTTCTTTTTGCTTTTTGGCTGCTCCGGCTCTTCTTCTTTGATTTCCATCAACGGATACGTTTTGAGAATCTTCAACAGCCGGTCCAATTGATCTGCTGGCTTGACACCACCTTCTACTTGTATGCTTTTTAGTAGCTTGTTTACCTCACGAGGTAGTTTTTGAAATTTGCCGATGCGAATGGCTTCTTTGGCTAGACCTATAATTACTTTTTCATGGTCTCCTACAAAGTCCAGATGATTGAAATGATTAATGAACGCTAACGCTTTCTTTTCATTTGGCCCAAGCTTAGCACCTACTTGATGAGCCTGTACAATGGCTTTCGTTACTTCCTCCTGGAATGTGCCTAATGCTACCTGCACATGATCATAGTGAAACTCATGTAATGCAAATGGCTTTTCAACTGCCTTCGCTTCGTAGATCTTAGCAGCCTCAATAAAGGTCAAAGGTTCAATTATGCTTTGTGGATTTATGTAATAGAAACAGTCTCTATTCTTATCCTTCAAGAAAGCAAGTGTGCTGTCTTTTCGTGTTTTTTCTTTCCTGCCTGTTCTGCTACGCAGTGGCATATTGGCTATTTTCTTATACAGCTCAGGCTCTTGCTCGCGGAACTTCCTAAGTTCCATTAGATATACCAATCTTTCGTCTCGTTCATCTTCTGGCACTTTTTCAAACAAACCAAATGTTTCGAATTCTTCATCCTGTGAGTAGATTTGGCTATCCTCTCCTAATGCTGAATGAAAGCCCTGTAATTTCATGTAAGCTTTTTTGTTCAATTCAATCTCTGTATCGGCTTTA
>CAZBBV010000419.1:0-1713 GCA_964490025.1 uncultured Cryomorphaceae bacterium
CCCAAATATTCTGGACAAGTCAATGTAGTCCATGATCCACCACCGTTGTTTGACACTTGTACAATGGCAAAGTCAAAGAATTCGATTTTGGCTATGTGCCAAAACTGGAGCTTAATAAAGGTGTTTCCGGTTGTGTTGAATGAATTTGTAGTAAGCGTTACGGTGTCGTTTATGCCAAACTGACCACGCATACTTTGTGCGCCTTGGGATGAATATGTTGTGGAAATTGTCCAACCCGGTGTTCCGGCTGAGGTAACGCTATCGGCCCCGGAAGGCAGTTCAAAATTTTCTGTAAACGCCGTTGTCTGAGCAAATGCAAACACAGAAATGGAAATAGATACAAGTGTGAGTAGAATTCTTTTCATTCGTTCAGTTTATTTTTCCAACTAAGTTTAGAAGGCCAACAAATATAACCAACCCTTTCATTTAACTTTAACAATAAAATTAGAGGCGCCTTCAAGGATGCCTTCAAGTATATCGCCTCTTTTCACAGCGCCAACACCTTCCGGCGTGCCTGTGAAAATTAGATCTCCAACTTTCAATGTAAAGTACTGGCTAACAAAGGATATAATTCGATCAACGGAGAAGATCATATCCGAGCTATCCCCTACTTGAACTTCCTGACCATTTTTACGTAAGGCAAAGGCAATAGGTTTGTCTGAGACAGATTTGTCTATCGATTGGAAGGTTCCAACTATCGCTGAATGGTCAAATCCCTTCGAGAGCTCCCAGGGTAGTCCACTTTTTTTCAACCTTGTTTGCAGATCTCGGGCGGTAAAATCTATCCCCAAGCCATACTCGTTGTAGTATTTATGGGCGAATTCTTCCTTAATGTGTTTTCCGGCTCTATTGATGCGCACCACCAATTCGCATTCGTAATGCAGGTCGGAGGTGAAATCAGGGTAGTAAAAATCTGCCGGAGATTTGAGTAGGGCCGTATCGGGCTTTAGAAAGATTACGGGCTCTTTAGGCACATCATTGCCCAATTCAGCCGCGTGTTTGGCATAGTTTCGTCCTACACAGATTATCTTCATGCTCCTAACTTAGAATTTTTCAATCTGATGGAAGTGAATACTTTTTTGGTATAGGCCGGAAAATCTGCTTGCTGCAACCAGCTGAAATAACCGGGGTCTTTGGCAAACACATCCTTTACCAACTGCCCTTTGTACTTTCCAAAGCCAAAGATCTCTTCGTTTTTATCATTGAAATGAATGAAGCCCGCATAGTCGGCAAATCGGTTTTTGGGCTGAGAGAATTGCTCCAGAAAGGCCACATTGTTTTCCAAATTATTGTAGCGACCGAGCTGCGCTTTCATCACCTCGTAAGTGGCCACAGTATCGGCCTCAGCCCCATGCGCACCTTCCAATTCCTTGTTGCAATAAAATTGTACTGCTGCGCTCAGTGTGCGTTGCTCCATTTTGTGAAAAATGTTCTGCACATCCACTATTCGGTGTTTTTCAGGATTAAAGTCTATGCCCGATCTAAGCAACTCCTCCGCTAATACGGGCACATCAAACTTGTGTAAGTTATATCCCGCCCAATCGGAGTCTTTCATGAAGTTGTAAATTTCACCAGCTATTTGGTTGAAAGTTGGTTCACTCGCCACATCCTTGTCGTAAATACCATGAACCGCGCTAGACTCAGCCGGAATGGGCATCTCGGGATTCACTCTGCGAGTTAAAATTTCTTCTTTTCCATTGGGCCACACCTTTA
>CAZBBV010000420.1:0-1713 GCA_964490025.1 uncultured Cryomorphaceae bacterium
AGGTGAATCGCCCGAGTAGTTCCATAGTGCAAGAGCGTCCTTTGTACACCAATATTGAAAACGGGTTGGGTTTGTTTTCCGCTCGCTACAACAAGAACCTGTACGATATTGATGTGACTGATTTTACGATTGATTCGATCGCTTGCGGTCAATATACGAGAGGTTTGAATTTCGGTTATTACCGCGCTCTGCCGGCCAGCAACCAGATTGACACCCTGTATTGCAATTAAAATTCTGTGACCATTTGTCACCTTTTGGCCCGCCTCAAGCGGGCTTTTTTTATGCTTTGTCAGCATCCTTTCTGCCATGTGTCAGCATATTTCCGGTGGCATAGTCATTGACCTTTGGCGTTCGTCCATCAAAAACTGACAAACAATTTAATCCATATCATCATGAGTAAAATAATAGGTATTGACTTAGGAACCACCAACTCTTGCGTGGCCGTAATGGAGGGCAACGAGCCGGTAGTAATTCCCAACAGCGAAGGAAAAAGAACCACGCCATCTATAGTAGCATTTGTGGAAGGAGGCGAACGCAAAGTAGGCGATCCTGCCAAGCGTCAGGCCATAACCAACCCACACAAAACCATTTACAGCATCAAGCGCTTCATGGGCGATTCATTCAGCCATGCGAAAAGCGAAATAGGAAAGGTTCCCTATAAAGTGGTGAAAGGCGACAACGACACCGTGCGTGTGGACATTGACGACCGCAAATACACCCCGCAAGAAATCTCGGCCATGGTGCTTCAGAAAATGAAGAAAACCGCTGAAGACTATCTTGGAACAACCGTGACAGAGGCCGTAATCACAGTTCCGGCTTATTTTAACGACGCGCAACGCCAGGCCACCAAAGAGGCCGGCGAAATTGCCGGATTGAAAGTACGCCGCATCATCAACGAGCCTACTGCTGCCGCCTTGGCTTATGGCCTTGACAAACGCGATCGCGACATTCGCGTAGCAGTATTCGACCTGGGCGGAGGAACATTCGATATTTCAATTTTGGAATTGGGTGATGGCGTGTTTGAAGTAAAATCGACCAACGGCGACACACACCTGGGTGGAGATGACTTCGACCAAGTGATTATTGATTGGCTGGCTGACGAGTTCAAAAACGAAGAAGGTCTTGACCTCCGCACGGACGCCATGGCCCTTCAGCGCTTGAAAGAAGCAGCAGAGAAAGCCAAATTCGAACTTTCGAGTTCTGCACAAACCGAAATTAACCTACCATACATCACGGCTACGCAATCAGGACCTAAGCACCTGGTGCGCATGCTGACCCGCGCCAAATTTGAGCAACTGGCCGATAGCCTAATCCGTCGTACGCTTGAGCCTTGTAAAAAAGCCATGAGCGACGCCGGAATGAGCAACAGCGATATCGACGAAGTGATTTTGGTAGGAGGATCGACCCGTATCCCGGCTATACAACAAGTGGTGGAAGATTTCTTCGGAAAGAAACCATCCAAAGGTGTGAATCCTGATGAAGTGGTGGCGATTGGTGCCGCTATTCAAGGCGGTGTACTTACCGGCGAAGTGAAAGACGTATTGCTTTTGGATGTAACCCCACTATCATTGGGTATCGAAACCCTTGGCGGTGTGTTCACCAAGCTTATTGAGTCCAACACCACCATTCCTACTAAGAAGTCAGAGACTTTCAGCACAGCTGCCGACAATCAGCCTTCAGTAGAGATACACATTGTGCAAGGCGAACGCGCCA
>CAZBBV010000421.1:0-1712 GCA_964490025.1 uncultured Cryomorphaceae bacterium
CCACATAGCTGTGGTCGAGGTAGAAATATTGCAGGAGGGGCGCGGGGATGTCTTTGGTAATAAAAGTGGCCTGGGGCAGCAGTTTCACATAGCCGTTTAGTTCGAAGCGCTGCTGCGAGAAGGCGCAGAATGCGAGCAGGAAAGCAAAAAGACTAAGCGTCCCTTTTTTCATCCGAGATAATTTTTCCGTCGTCAATGGTCACCACGCGGCGTGCCTTGCTGATCACGCGTTGGTCGTGCGTGGCAAAAATAAAAGTGATCTTTTCCTCCTTATTCAGCTTGGCCATAATGTCCAACAGGTTGGTGGTGCTGATGCTGTCCAGATTGGCTGTGGGCTCATCCGCCAAAATAAATCTAGGCTTGCTGGCCAGCGCCCGGGCCACCGCCACGCGCTGCTGTTGTCCGCCGCTCATCTCTCCGGGTCGGCTTTTTGCTTTGTCTTCCAGCCCTACTTTTTTCAGCAGTTCCAAAGCACGGGATTCGCGTTCGGCCTTGGGGCGGTTTTGCAGCAGCATGATGAATTCCACATTTTCAACAGCTGTAAGCACCGGAATCAGGTTGTAGGCCTGAAACACGTAGCCAATGTTGTGCAGCCTGAAGTCAATGAGCTTGCTGTCTTTCAAGCCGGTAATTACCGTTCCGCCTACCACCACTTCGCCTTCGGAGGCTTCGTCCAATCCGCCTATCAGGTTGAGCAGGGTGGTTTTCCCCGATCCGCTGGGGCCTACCAACGCGGTGAACTCGCCTTCTTCTATTTTCAAATCCACCCCGTTCACCGCATGCACTTCAATGTGGTTGGTGTCGTAGGTTTTGCGCAGGTTTTTAGTCTCTATTACTGTCATGTTTTTCGTCAATTATATCGCACGCAGCGATTCCACCGGATTTAATTTCAATGCTTTACGGGCCGGATAAATACTCGAAAGGATGCTGGTGAGCACCACCAAAACACTGATGATCACATAGTATTCTCTTTCCACCACCGGGTATATGGTGCTGCTTATGCCGAAGCTTTCCAAGCCCTCGCCCCACATGCTGAGGTCGAGGCCGGTGCTTTGGAAATAGGCCACCGTAAGGTAGCTCAGTCCAATGCCTATCGGTCCGGCGCTTACGCCCAAGAAGATGCTTTCGAACATGATCATCAAAAACACACGACCCTTGTTCATGCCCACGCTCATCAGCATGCCGAGTTCTTTTTTGCGTTCCAAAACGGCCATCAGCATGGTGTTGATGATGCCGAAGGACAAAGCAAACATCACGATAAGCAGAAAGAGATAGAGGAAAGTGGCCATCATGTCGTCCGCATAGCCCAGTTCGGGGCTTATTTCCCGCCAGCCTTCTATCAAATTGCCGGGAAGCATGGTGCTGAGTTCGCTTTTTACTTCCTCAAGGATTAGCTCATTTTTCAGCAGAATGGCTATTTCATGCATTCCGAACCCCGTGCCGAGCAGATTTATGAGGTCTTGGTTTTTCACGAACACCGTTACCTCGTCATATTTGGAGGAAGCCGTTTTGTACAACCCCGTGATTCGGAAAGCCCCTGAAACAATGGTTCCTTCGGTGTCTTGAAAGGTGAGGACAATCTTATTTCCCGGCGCTACCTTCATTTTTTTGGCCAGGCGCTCGCCAATGAGCACTTCATTTTTCTTCCCACTTTCGAAATAGCCCCCCACGCACACCATACTCCACATATAGGACACATCTCATTCCGCATC
>CAZBBV010000422.1:0-1704 GCA_964490025.1 uncultured Cryomorphaceae bacterium
CTACTTATACGACCTCTGTTTCAGCTCCACATATTCGTAGTTGAGCGCCTCTTTGTGCAAATTGGCTTCCGCCGGTATGCCGGTGTATTCCCAACACGAAACGAATGCAAAATTTTCGTCGTCGCGCATGGCCTCTCCTTCGGGCGTTTGGTGCTCCTCGCGGAAATGTCCGCCGCAGCTTTCTTCTCGCACCAGCGCATCTTTGCACATCAATTCACCTAGTTCGAGGAAGTCAGCCACACGACCGGCCTTTTCCAATTCAGGATTTATCTCGTCTGCGCTTCCGGGCACGCGCACCTCTTTCCAGAATTCTGCTCTTAGGGCAGCAATTTCTGAAATGGCCTCTTTCAATCCTTCAGCGCTGCGGCTCATGCCGCACTTGTTCCACATAATGTGCCCTAGGCGTTTGTGGAAATAGTCCACTGTTTTCGTGCCTTTGTTGTTTAAGAAATGGTCGATATTGTCCTTTACAGCTTTTTCCGCCGCTTCAAACTCCGGGCTATTGGTGTTAATACGTCCAGTGCGGATGTCGTTGGCCAGATAGTCGCCCACGGTGTAGGGAATAACAAAATACCCGTCGGCCAAGCCTTGCATGAGCGCCGAAGCGCCCAAGCGGTTGGCACCATGATCGGAGAAATTGGCTTCACCTAAAGCGTACAAGCCAGGCACATTGGTCATTAGGTTGTAGTCCACCCACAGGCCACCCATGGTGTAATGCACCGCTGGGTAAATCATCATTGGGGTTTCGTACGGATTGTCGTCTACAATCTTCTCGTACATCTGGAAGAGGTTGCCATATTTGGCGGCAATTATCTCTTTGCCCAAGGTCATTATTTCTTCTTTGCTCGGGTTTTTCATCCCTCGCACATTGGCTTCTGTCGTTCCATAGCGCTCCATTGCCGCAGCAAAGTCGAGATAAACCGCCTCGCCTGTTTTATTCACTCCATGGCCGGCGTCGCAGCGCTCTTTCGCGGCACGGCTGGCCACGTCGCGTGGCACCAGGTTACCAAACGCCGGATAGCGGCGCTCGAGGTAGTAGTCGCGGTCTTCTTCTTTTATCTGCGTTGGCCTTAGCTTTCCTTCGCGGATGGCTTTTGCATCTTCCAGTTTTTTGGGCACCCATATGCGGCCGTCGTTTCGCAACGATTCGCTCATAAGTGTCAGCTTGCTTTGGTGCTCGCCACTCACCGGAATGCAGGTTGGGTGAATTTGTGTAAAGCACGGATTGGCAAACATGGCGCCTTTCTTATGGGCCTTCCAAGCGGCAGTCACATTGCTGCCCATGGCATTTGTAGAAAGGAAAAACACATTACCGTATCCGCCGGTGCAGAGCAATACTGCATGTGCACCATGACGCTCAAGTTCGCCTGTCACCAGGTCGCGGGCAATGATGCCACGCGCTTTTCCATCTACTACCACCACGTCGAGCATCTCGTGGCGGTTGTACATTTTCACTTTTCCTTTGGCAATCTGACGGGCAAGGGCGCTATATGCCCCTAGCAAAAGTTGCTGTCCTGTTTGCCCTTTGGCATAAAAAGTTCGAGACACTTGCACACCCCCAAAAGAGCGGTTGTCCAGCAGTCCGCCGTATTCGCGGGCAAAAGGAACTCCTTGAGCCACGCATTGGTCAATGATGCTGGCCGAAACCTCCGCCAGTCGGTACACATTGGCTTCGCGGGCGCGGTAGTCGCCACCTTTCACTGT
>CAZBBV010000423.1:0-1702 GCA_964490025.1 uncultured Cryomorphaceae bacterium
CAATTCAGGATAGATGTTTAGGGAAAGGGTAATGATAGAATCGAAGCCAAACACGGACGTCAAAGTGTCGATATAGGTTCCTGCCGTGCTGAGAATATTTCCATTGAAATCGAAGGTTTCGTTGAAGCAAATGTTGGCGGATATTGCAGAAGAGTAGTAGAAATATTTGGTTAAAAAAACCGTGTTGGAAGTGGTGCCAACCGTGTAGTACCAAGGAATGTTGAGGGTGTCGAAGATTCCGCTCACCGTTCCGGCGCTCAATTGAATGATGGTGTAGGTGCCATTGGGTACATTGCCCGTTTCCACCACCGATAGCATACCGTCCAAGGTAATGTTGCTGTTTCGAGTGAGCAGGTCGTGACCGGGGCCGGGGCCACTCGCGTCGTTTAGTTCAATTAGTAAATTGCTGTTAGCAGCCAGCGGTTGTTGGCCATTTAGTGCCAGCGTTCCGGGAGATAGGCCGGGTGAAATGGTGCCTTCGCTTTGGAAGGTAGCATTCATCACCAAAGTGCCAATGCCCTGTATGGTGCCTTCGTTTCTACATGTCAAGCCTGATTGAATGGTCAGGAAAGTAGAAGTGGGCTTGTATATTAGGCCACTGCTCATATTTCGGATATGGGTATTGCTTTGTCCGTTCCAGAATGAGCCGCTTGTGTTCAGGTTCACTGTACCGTAATTGTTTAGCATACAGGTGTCCGGTACAACCGTGGTAGTAAAATCCCAAGCACCATTGTTCCAGTCAATGGTGCCGTAATTGCTTAGGTTGGTTTTAGAAAGTTCCTTGGCTGCTGTCCCATTCAGGGTGATGCTACCAAAAGTGTCCACCACCACATTGGTATAGGGCGACCAGAAATTGCCAATGTCTCCATCCGTCCAGTTGAGGGTACCTTGAATGGTGAGCGGGCCTGTTCCGGCTATTTGTCCACCTACCAAATTGGCCGTGCAGCCACTGTCTATCACCGCACTGCCCAGGAGGTTTATATTTCCCTGAAAGTGCACATTTCCATTTCCACTAAAATGCGCGCCGTTGTGAAGATTCACATTCCAGCGCCCGTCGAATGTTCCTGGACTTGTAACCTGTACTTCGCTGAAGGAGTGGAAAGATGCATTTTGATTGTTGGTGCTAAAGGTTCCGTTGGTGATGTTGATCAAGCCATAATTCTGGAAAATGGAACTCTGCATGATGGTAAAAGTGCCCGTGGTGTTTTTGTTTAATGTGCCGGAAGCGGTATTGATAAATCGAGCACCGGCCTGACTAAATAAGTTTGTAGTTCCTGCCCCAATGTTGAACGTACCATGGTTCAAAAACTTCGTGGTATCCACCACACCCGAAGAATTGAGATGCAGATCCCCGGCATTCAAGTTTGCCGTTCCATGGTTGATTACACGAGCTCGGCTAAGTATTTTTTGTGCACTCGAGTTGAGGTTTAACGTCCCCACAGGAGAGATGGTTATTTCTGTAAAAGCACCGTTAACATAAGTTGGTCCTCCAATTTCGCCCGCCGACATATTGTAGGTTCCATGTACGGTAAACGATCCCGGACCGATTAGGTAGCCTCCTGTATGTGAAATAGTAGATATGGTGTCCACCACCGTTGCGCCGTGAATAATCCAGTTTCCCAATGCGATAAAGGTTCCGTTTCCGGTAAGGAATGAACCTGTATAGTGGTTCACATTCCATTGCCCACTGAAAGTGCCGCTA
>CAZBBV010000424.1:0-1700 GCA_964490025.1 uncultured Cryomorphaceae bacterium
GGCGCATTTTGGGTGACCTTGGTTCTCCGGTTTCGTACAATCTGCGCCACACTCCACCAAGTTAGCATATTGTGGAAGTTTACAGCGTTGGGCCTTACATTCTGGCTTCTCAATATTGGCCATATCTTGACAGTTCACCGGCGGCTTGGGTTGTTCTTCCGGTTTCTTTTCAGGAGGAGGAGGTGGAGAACCGCCGCCACCGCCTCCGGGAGGGCTACCACCGCCACCTTCTTTTTTCTCTTCGCCCGCGGCATTGGCTTTTTCGTCTGCAGACTGTTTTGTTAGACGATTGGCGTTTTGATTGTTTGCCCCAGCCATTCCCGTACAGGTTTTTTCCGCCTTGGCGCAGTTAGCGGCCTCACGATCGGTAATTGCCTTTTGCTCTTTAGCATGTTGCAGGTAGGTTTCAATTTCGGAGCGAATACTACTCACATCACTGGCCGAAATGGGGCGTGGAGCGCAAGAGTTTACCACTCCTTGGCCCGTTTCAAGATCGCCTTGAATTTTGGCAAATTTTTGCGAAATGGCATTCATCGCCCTTTTACAGGAGTCAGAAATTTTCGCACAATCTGCGGCCGTTGCACCGGCCTTTTGCATGGGGTCTAGCTGTTGCCCCTTCAATCCTTGCGTATTCTTTTTGGCACTTGAATTCCCCGCTGTGGCATTCGCTTTTTTCGCCTTCGCTCGTTCGTCCATTGCAGACTCGATCGCATCTTTAGCGCTTTGCGGGCACTGAAGCATGGTGGAGCAGTTCTGGCAGGTTTGCGTGTCGGCAACGCTCAACTGCGGCAGCAGCAAGATACCTAATGCAATATTCAATAACTTCATGTTTTCTTCCCTTGTTGAGTCTCTATCGGCGAAAACCCTCTTTAGCCTTCACTGGTATTTTATTGGAATTGCACAGGAATTTCTCATCTTTTTTTGTAAGAAGTTGTAGCTAATTCTTCCTACATCTTCCAATGGCTTCTTCCGAAAGGAAAACATTCAATTACGTGAGGAAAGATTATGAAACTCTTCATTATTACGATCGCTGCGTTTGTTCTTCCGGGTATTGCATTGGCGCGCGATTGTCGGCGAGATGCCTTAGCGGCAGAGAAGTCAAAAACACATGATATCGTGTTTTCCTTTGAGGGACTTGCCTCTTACGCGGCAGGATTCGTGCGTAATGGCTTGATTGAAGAATTGCCGGATACCTTTGTCTCGAAAAATTTCGCCTATACTCAAGACGATGATGCCTACGATTGCACCAAGGATTTTCAGGCTGTGCTAGGTGCTAAGATGCGTGTGTTTGTGGTGGGACACAGTTTCGGTGCCGGGATAGCGGTGCCGAATTATTTGGCGAGATTCCCAAAGGGGTCCGTAATTCATGGGGTAGTAACCTTAGATCCACGATCTTGGACCAGTGATTCCACCTATGGCCAAACCAAAGATCTTTTCATGTTCCGTAGAAATGCCGACCTAAAGATCAACGCCTGGGTAAACTACTTTCAGCGTGGGGGGATGCCCGGCTATAAAGTAAAGGGCGCAATCAATGTGCCGATCAATGATTCGAGCCATGTGCGGATGCCTAAACAGGATCCAGTGAAGAATACGCTCAAAGAACTTTTGCGCTAGTGCCCACCACACATTTTGAAAATCGAATTTCAAAGCACGTGTGGGGAGAATCGAATTTTAGGGCGAATTCGGCCTGATGGGAATCC
>CAZBBV010000425.1:0-1699 GCA_964490025.1 uncultured Cryomorphaceae bacterium
TGTATCAGCCTATTGTTCCCGAAATGATGGAAAAGGCGCAATATACCACCACCCGAAACTCAGTGGTTGTTACGCTGGGGATGAAGTTTTAAATTTCGGATTTGAGCGTGCTTGAATAAGAAAAAGATAAGGCGAGATTATCTTTTTACTTTTGCCCCAAACCAAAACGCCCCATGTCGCACATCATTGCCCCTTCGTTGCTCTCCGCCGATTTTTTGAACCTGCAGCGCGACTGCGAAATGCTGAACCGCAGTGCTGCTGACTGGTTTCACCTAGATGTGATGGACGGCGTGTTTGTGCCCAACATTTCCTTCGGTATGCCCATCATTAAGGCCATTCGGAAAGCCACCAACAAGGTGCTCGACGTGCACCTCATGATTGTGCAACCGGAGCGCTACATCAAAGACTTTAAGGCTGTGGGGGCCGATATCCTCACGGTGCATTACGAAGCCAGCACCCACTTGCACCGGAGCCTGCAAGCCATCAAGGCCGAAGGCATGAAAGCGGGTGTGTCGCTCAACCCGCATACGCCGGTGGAAGTACTCGAAGATGTTATTGAAGACCTAGACTTGGTGCTCATTATGAGCGTAAACCCCGGATTTGGCGGGCAGAAATTCATTGAGCGCAGCATCCAAAAAATTGAAAGATTGAAAAAGATGAGCGCCGCGCGCAACCCCAATCTGATCATTGAAGTGGATGGCGGTGTGAACCTCGAAACCGGAAAGAGGCTGCTAAACGCAGGAGCCAATGCACTGGTGGCCGGAAATTTTGTGTTCAGTTCCGACAATCCGGAACGCACCATTCAGGAACTAAAGGCGCTGTAAACCAGCGTAATCACTCAGATATTCAAAGTCGGGCATCAACTCGCCGGCTTTTATTTCCGTGGCTTTTTCTAGAATTCCATCCGTGTCGCCATTGAGCAGGTGCGGCAACACTTTGGCGATAAATTCATTTCCGAAATCCACCGAAGCATCCTTAGGCAAGGAGCACGGCAGGTTGTCTACCGCCATCACGCCAATGGCATTGGGTGCGTTGAAATCCACCTCGGCTTCTAAGTACGGATCGTAGCCGTAGAAGGGCTCGGCAATAGTGGAGGTACGCAAGGTGCTGGCAATGGGCCCTTCCAGATCGCAACTGATGTCGCCCACCATGCGGATGGCAAAATTCGGGTCGCGGGCATCATCAGCCGTGAAAATGACGGGAAGCCCGTTTTTCCAAAAATGGCAGGTGATGTACATGTCGCTCTTGGCGGCGTAGGGCATAAAGTTGCTGGTAAATGCCGAAGGATTGCTCTTGTATTTTTCGGCGTCGAAAGCCGCGCCGCTCTTGTCTTTGTAGTAATCGCGGTACGAAAGCAGGGTGTACACCGACTCATGTTGGCGCACGTTCAAATAGTCGTAGGGCGAAATATGCTTAATGCCCGCTTCGTCCAATATTTCCATGGCTCCGGAAGCCACACGACCTGTACCCGTGAGTACAATGCGAAAGTTGTGCGGCAGGTCCACTTTTTTCAATTCTTCGCTCACTTCTTTACGGTCGGCACAATCCTGCGGTGGCTTCAGGCGGTAGCGGTTCGATTTCAGTCCGTAGGCCAGCAGCGCGTTGTAGGCGCCCGCCACTCCTGCATATTTTCCAAAACCCAAAATTCTTCCACCCGATTTGTCTTTCAGCAATTCGTAGTCGATCAGGGTGTTTTTGT
>CAZBBV010000426.1:0-1690 GCA_964490025.1 uncultured Cryomorphaceae bacterium
GGTGGTGGAAGGCAATGGCAAGCGCATTATTGGCATGGTGATTTATGTGGACCGCTACGGCAACTTGGTGAGCAACATCAGCCGAAAAGATTTTCTGGAAATAGGTGGAGGAAGGAATTTTGAAATCATCCTTCCGCGAAATACCCAAATCCGCATTCGAACCATTCAAAACCAATATACCCCGGACAACATCAGTGACCTGATGGCCCACGCCGGAAAAGAAGTCGCCCTGTTCAACTCAGCTGATTTTTTGGAAATAGCCATTTATCGCAGCGACCCACGAACCGGAGCTTCCACCTTACTGGGGATGAAATACGAAGACCCAATTGTAATAGAATTCCAATGATTGTACGAATCGTAAAGATGCATTTCAGGCCGGATGCCGTTCAAGATTTTTTGGACATCTTTGAGCGCAGTTGCGAGCAGATCAGGGCCTTTCCCGGATGCGAGCATTTGGAGCTTTGGCAAGACCGCCACGACCGTGGAATATTTTTTACCCACAGCCGTTGGCAAAGTCTGGAACAACTGAACGCCTACCGCGACTCAGCGCTGTTCGCCTCTGTGTGGCCGCGTACCAAAGCACTTTTTGCCGCCATGCCCGAAGCCTGGAGCACTGAACTAATAAAAGAATTGTAAGCACATGCTCACGCTATATTGGAAGGAAATAAGGGGATTTTTCAGTTCGGTGACCGGCTACTTGGTCATTGCTGTTTTCCTCACACTCAATGGGCTTTTCCTGTGGGCTTTTCCGGGCGAGTTCAACATTTTGGAGAATGGTTACGCGGGCTTGGACGGACTTTTTATGCTCGCACCCTTTGTGTTTATGTTTCTCATTCCGGCCATCACCATGCGCTTGCTTTCTGATGAAATTCGCACCGGTACCATTGAGCTGCTTTTTACCAAACCCCTCAGCGACTGGGGCATCATCTTGGCCAAATACCTGGCAGGATGTACGCTGGTTTTTCTCTCGCTGCTGCCCACATTGGTTTATGTGTATTCCGTGTATCAGTTGGGTGCCACGCCGGGCAATCTCGACACCGGCGGAACGGCCGGAAGTTATATAGGCTTGCTTTTTTTGGGTTTTAGCTACACGGCCATTGGCGTATTTGCCTCTTCGCTCACCGACAATCAGATCATTGCCTTTCTCGCCGCCCTTTTCCTTTGCTTCATTTGGTACATGGGTTTTGAGTCCATTTCCACTTTCAGTTGGTTGGGTTCGCTCGATTATTATATCGAAAGCATTGGCATATCGGCGCACTACAGCAGCATGAGCCGCGGAGTGATCGACCTGCGGGATATGGTGTATTTCCTTACGCTTTCGGCCTTTTTCCTTTCGCTCACCGTATTGAAACTTCAAAGCAGAAAATGGTGAGCGCGCGCAATCAAAACCTAGTGCAATGGCTGCTGGTGTTCGTCATCCTGGTGATGTTGAATGTAGTCGCGCAGTTCATCCGCCTTCGTGTCGACCTCACTGCGGACAAGCGCTTTACACTTTCAGAGTCGACCAAGGAATTGCTGCGCTCCTTAGACGACCGCCTACTGGTAAAAGTGTATTTGGAAGGTGAATTCCCCAGCGGATTTCGCAGGCTGAGAAACGAAACACGGCTGCTACTCGACGAATTCCGCACCTTGAACGACAATATCGAGTTTCAGTTTATCAACCCCTCCGAAAGTCGTGAAGAAAGCGAGC
>CAZBBV010000427.1:0-1684 GCA_964490025.1 uncultured Cryomorphaceae bacterium
GCATTCCGGAAGGCTAAACATGGAAGGGAATGCACAATGCATGAGTTGCCATGAGCCCAAGTACAACAGCAGCCAACATCATTTTCATAAGGAGCAAAGCGAAGGCGCGCAATGTGTGAATTGCCACATGCCTGCCAAAACCTATATGGGCAACGACCAACGCAGAGACCACAGTTTTCGCATTCCGCGGCCCGACCAAAGCATGGTGTACGGCACGCCCAATACCTGCACAAGTTGTCATTCCGAAAAGAAACCAACGTGGGCTGCCGAAACGGTGAGAAAATGGTACGGACCTGAGCGTGCCTATCATTTTTCTGACGACTTGCTACCGGGAAGTTTGCTGAATGAAAAAAGCGAATACCACCTGATAAAATTACTGAGTGATACTTCGCAGCCGGCTATAGCTAGGGCTACTGCAGCAAAGTATCTCGGAGATATCGTCACGAAAGCCGGAGCGAAAGCCCTAATGGAAGCGTTGAAAGACAA
Organism: uncultured Cryomorphaceae bacterium; assembly: GCA_964490025.1. Taxonomy (GTDB): domain Bacteria; phylum Bacteroidota; class Bacteroidia; order Flavobacteriales; family ECT2AJA-044; genus CAZBBV01. The sequence goes on from CAZBBV010000427.1 coordinate 487, forward strand.
TCACGCTGTAATTAGGTATTATGCACTAAAGTCGCTTTCAAATTTTCCGCCCGAAGTTTGGCAAAATTATGCAACCAAGTATTTGTCAGACCCTGTACGTTCCGTTCGAATTGCGTGCGCAAGCCTTTACCGTGGTATTGGAGGTGCAGAAGCAGTTCCGCCTACGTCAAGAAATGCCTACCTAAAAGCAGATTCCGAGAACAAAACTTATCTGGAATATCAAACCGACTTTGCTGTAGGCAATCTATTGTTGGCCGACTACTACGCACAAGGATATGAAAACAAAAGTGCCATTCAATATTATGAGCGCGGATTGGAAAAGGATTTCCATTTGAATTACGCGCGGCTAAACCTTTCGGCATTGTACAGTGCAGAAGGGAATAATGCTGAAGCGCTAAACATGCTTAATGTGGCTGCCGAAATTGATGAATCGAACGATCGGATATTTTACAACTTAGCCTTGTTGCACTATGAAATGGGCAATATTGAAAAGGCCATTTTTAATTTCGAAAGAGCCATTGATCTGGAATCGAAAAATGAAGCAGTGTACTACAATTATGGATTGATACTCATTCAGCAAGGAAAACTGAAAGAAGCTGAGAAAAAACTCAAAGAAGGCTATAGGCTTCAGCCCTTTTCTTCTACAATCAATTACGCTTTGGCATATCTGTATAGTTTACAAGGGCAAATTGAACTGGCGAGAAAACATGCGCTGGTGCTCCGCCAGGTAGATCCTGACAATATTGAATATCAAGAACTCTTTCGATCATTAGGAATTTAATAGCCCTGTGTTCCTTACTTCATGGCCTTAAAATTAAATTCATAGACAATATTGTTACTCATTTGGAAATAAATTCTTTGTTTAATTTTCCCCGAACAAATCAGACATCCATTCCCAAAATAACATTAACCATTCATATTCTATGAGACGATCCTATTCCATTCTCCTCACAGCTTTTTTACTGTCTTTTTCTGTTGCAATTCATGCGCAGAATAAAAAATCGACACCTACCCCGGCATCCATAGATGTTGCTAGTCCGCCGGAAGGTAGCCCCAACTTCCTGATCATCTGGGGAGACGATATCGGTACATGGAATATAAGCCACAACAACAGAGGAATGATGGGGTACATGACACCCAATATTGATCGGATTGCGAAGGAAGGATTGAGTTTTACGGATTATTACGCTCAACAATC
>CAZBBV010000428.1:0-1678 GCA_964490025.1 uncultured Cryomorphaceae bacterium
AATATGAGGTATTCATGTGAACGACAACCACCAGGGCAGCATCAAAAAACATGAGAGCACCCTGCGCAAAAGGGAAATGATGTTCAAAGACTATTTGCAAGTGACGGGCTTCAATGCCGAACCGGTGCTGCTCACCTATCCTCACCTCCCGGGGCTGGATGCCTTGGTGGAAAAATACAAGCAAACACGTGCCGAGTACGAATATGCCAGCACCGACGAGTTGATTCACCACCTGTGGGTGATTGACGACGAAAAAGACATTGAGGCCATTCAAGCCTATTTCAAAAAAGTAAAGAGCATCTACATTGCCGACGGGCACCACCGTTGCAGCAGCTCAGCTTTGCTGGCCGAAACTTTGAATGGCGGCATCACCCAAGGCAATGCCCCGCACGACTACCTGATGGCCTACCTCATCCCGGATGACGGGCTGAGCATTGTGGATTTCAATCGCCTAGTAAAGAGCGACAAACCGCTGCACAGCATCAATTTGTTGCAAAAGCTGGAAGCGCATTTCAACATTACCCCCATGGGCAAGCAGCAGCAACGGCCTTCGCGTCCGCAGGAAATGACCATGTACACCGACGGCCTGTGGTATACGCTCCAGTTGAAAAAAGAATTGCTGCGCGGTAAAGAGCCCCTCGAACTGCTGGATGCGCAATTGCTCACCGATTACATATTGAAGCCCGTTTTCGGCATTGAAGACCTGAAGAACGACCAGCGCATCTACTTCATGGACGGCACGCACGGCATGGACGGATTGCAAAAAGAAGTGGACAAAAAGCGGGCAGATGTAGCATTCGCACTCTATCCTGTTCAGGTGGAACAACTTAAATACATAGCCGACCACAACCTGGTGATGCCGCCTAAAAGCACCTACATAGAACCCAAAATGCGCAGCGGAATGCTGATCTATCCTTTGGAAGAATGATTGCCGAAAGCCTTAAAAAAATACAAGAAGGTTTACCCGAAAACTGTACGCTGGTAGCGGTGAGTAAAACCCATCCGGCATCCTTGGTGCTGGAGGCCTACCAAGCTGGTCAGCGCCATTTTGGCGAAAACAAAGTGCAGGAAATGGTGGACAAATGGGAGGCACTGCCCAAGGACATTCATTGGCACCTTATAGGCCACCTGCAAAGCAACAAGGTGAAGTACATTGCACCCTTCGTGCAGCTCATTCACGCTGTGGACAGCCCAAAGCTGCTGGAAGAAATTGACAAGCGCGCCGCACAAAACGAGCGAAAAATTGCCGTTTTGCTCCAAATGAAAATTGCGGAAGAAGAGACAAAATTTGGCGCTACAGCCAGCGAAATAGAAGAAATGGCTTCGGCTATTGAAGGCGGAAAGTACCCCAACATAGTGTGGAAGGGACTGATGGGTATGGCTTCTTTTACGAACGACCAAAGCCAGGTACGCCGCGAATTCAAAAGCCTAAAAAATCTGTTCGATCAATTAAAAAGCCGCTACCCGCAGATAGACACCCTGAGCATGGGCATGAGCGGCGATTATCCATGGGCCATTGCGGAAGGCAGCAACATGGTACGCGTGGGATCGGCCATTTTCGGGGCGCGGGGGTTATAAAACCTTCTGTTGAAGGGGTCGAAAATATAAATAACGCTTCCAATATTTCAAAGGCGAAAATCGCCAGAAAAATATTTTTCTGTGGCGAAAACGTCCTTGC
>CAZBBV010000429.1:0-1656 GCA_964490025.1 uncultured Cryomorphaceae bacterium
AGCATTTTACCCACCTTGTCTTCGATGGTGGCTCCGGAATACATGCTTTTGTCTATGATTTCGACAATAGGCAAATTAAATTTTTCTGCAAATGCTTTGTCGCGCGCATCATCGGCAGGCACCGCCATGATGGCTCCCGTGCCATAACCCATCAACACATATTCGCTAATCCAAACGGGAATTTTTTCGCCTATAAACGGATGCAACACATAGCTTCCGGTGAATGCGCCCGAAACTACTTTCACCTCTGCCTGACGCTCTCTTTCGGAGCGCGATTTCACATAGGTAATGTAGTCGTTGATAGCTTTTTCTTGCTCAGGGGTTGTGAGCGATTCTACCAACGGATGCTCAGGCGCCAACACCATAAATGTTACTCCGAAAATAGTGTCGGGACGGGTGGTGAAGACTTCGATACCAGCCCCTCCTAAATCCTCCCCTAAGGGGAGGACTTCCTCGCGCGCATGGCTCTCTTCTTCCTTGAATTTTGAATTTTGAATTTTGAATTTAACCAAAGCTCCTTCACTCCTCCCAATCCAATTCCTTTGCATTTCTTTCAGGCTTTCGGGAAAATCAACTTTTTCCAAGCCCTGCAATAATCTTTCAGTATAAGCGGTGATGCGCAAAAACCACTGGCGCATGGGGCGTTTCGCCACCGGATACCCGCCACGCACCGACACGCCATTCACCACTTCATCGTTGGCTAAAACGGTTCCTAATTCTTCGCACCAGTTCACATCGCTGAAGCCCTGATAAGCCAAACGGTATTGCATTAAAATGTGCTGTTGCTCTTTTTCGGTGAGTTGTTTCCATGTTTCGGCATGAAAAGTCAGTTCGTTGGTAGTGGCGGCTTCAATGTTGATGTTTCCTTCTATTTCAAAAGTTTTGATGAGGTCGTCAATATGTAGCGCTTTGTTTTGTTTTTTATCGAACCACGCATTGAACAGTTGCATAAAAATCCACTGTGTCCAGCGATAATATTTCGGGTCGCTGGTAGTTACTTCGCGGCTCCAGTCGTAGCAGAAGCCGATGTTTTCTAATTGCTCTTTATAGCGGGCAATGTTTTCTTTGGTGGTTTGTGCAGGGTGCTTTCCGGTTTGAATGGCATACTGTTCGGCAGGTAAACCAAAAGCATCGAAGCCCATGGGGTGCAATACATTGAAGCCTTTCATTCTTTTATATCGGCTGAAAATATCTGAAGCGATATAACCCAACGGATGTCCTACGTGCAAGCCGCTTCCCGAAGGATAAGGAAACATATCGAGCACATAAAATTTTGGTTTGGAGGTGTCGTTTTCAACTTTATAGATGCTGTTCTTCTTCCAATAGTGTCGCCATTTTTTCTCTACTTCCCAAAATTCGTATTCCATAATAATTTCAATGTTTGCGCAAAAATAAGGATTTCAATTGCCTGATGAGGTTTTGAAAGTTAGACTTTTAGTTCAGTATAGCGATTCCAGATAATTGTGCAATTCAATTTTAGATTGTTATTTATTACTTCCGAAAAAAACATTCATTATGCTTAACATTCTTTAACTACGCACCGAAAAACCACACGCCTTATTTTTACGCTTCAAAAATTTACACGCTTATGCAACCACTTACTTCTACCGACATCAAAGCACTCAACGAAAGAATACATGAAGAAAGCGCTTTTGT
>CAZBBV010000430.1:0-1643 GCA_964490025.1 uncultured Cryomorphaceae bacterium
CGGGCTCAACATTTACGACTATGCCACCGACGCGATCACGCAATACTTAAACGATCCGGCGGACAGCACGAGCATTCCCGACAACCAGATATGGCTTCCCTTTCTGGGCGACGACGGCAACTACTATTTCTGTGGAAACTCGGTTTATTCCCTCATTCAATTCAACCCCGGCTCACGGAAATTCAAAAGAATGTATCCAATAGGCCAAATGTCTACCTTCATGATGACGGCCAAAGGGAAGGATGGTGTGGTGTACCTCAACCAGGTTTCAGAGGGCTTGTGCTCGTTTCATTTTGGTGATTCGGTAGTGGTGAATACGGTGTACGACCGTGAATTGAGAAATTTCAGAAATGTGGAATCTCTACTAATGGACGATAACGGCATGGTGTGGATGGCTACAGGAAATGGGCTATTTGTGTTCGATCCGGAAACCAAAACCAGAACCGAGTATACCAAAGCCGACGGGCTTCAAGGAAATGAATTTAACCGCATGGCGGGCTTCAAGGCCTCCACCGGCGAGATCTATTTTGGCGGCACCAACGGCTTCAATGTCTTTCATCCGGATGCCATACAGCTAAGCACCTATAAGCCACCCGTGGTTTTTACCGGTTTTCAGCTTTTTCAGGACGAATTGGCCATTGGCGCCGAATCGCCACTCAAGCAAAGCATCTTGCTTACCGATACGCTGGTGCTGAAATTCTATCAGAACGACTTTTCTATCTCCTTCGCTGCACTCGACTTTTCGAACCCTAACAACATCCATTACAGCTACCTACTGGAAAACCATGATGAAACGTGGATTGAGGCCCCAAACCGAAACACGGCCAACTACACGAATATGGATCCGGGCGAATATGTATTCAAGGTGCGCGCGACCAACGGAGATGGCGTGTGGAACGACGAGTACAAATCCATGATCATTATTATTCGTCCGCCGTGGTGGCAAACCTGGTGGGCCTATGTGATGTATGGCGTTTTTGTGCTTATTGGCTTGTTGTACATAGATAGGTTCCAGCGCCGCAGACTGCTGGAAAAAGCCAGGAACCGGATGCGCGAACGAGAACTAGAGCAGGCCAAGGAGGTTGAACAAGCCTACCACGAACTAAAAGCCACGCAGCAGCAGCTCATCCAATCAGAAAAAATGGCCAGCCTGGGCGAGCTCACCGCCGGCATTGCCCATGAAATACAGAACCCACTCAACTTCGTGAACAACTTTGCCGAGATCAACACCGAGCTGATCGAAGAAATGAAGGAGGAATTGCAGAACGGAAAGCTGGATGACGCGAAGGCCCTGGCTGACGACATTGCCGAGAATGAGAAAAAGATAAGCCACCACGGCAAGCGGGCGGATGCCATTGTGAAAGGCATGTTGCAACACAGCCGCCAAAACAATGGGGCGAAGGAACCCACCGACATCAATGTTTTGGCCGACGAATATCTGCGGCTGGCCTACCACGGTCTGCGCGCCAAAGACAAGAGCTTTAATGCCACCCTGAATACCCATTTTGATGAAAGTCTGAGTAAAATAAACGTGGTGCCACAGGAAATGGGTCGGGTGATTTTGAACCTCATTACCAATGCCTTTCATGCGGTGAAAGAACGGGCGGAGAAACTAAAGGCCGAGGGACATCAAGGCTTCGAGC
>CAZBBV010000431.1:0-1641 GCA_964490025.1 uncultured Cryomorphaceae bacterium
ACAAAGACAGCTTTATCAAATACATCCAAAACAAGTTTGATTCAAATATCTCAGTTAACTCAATTGGAACAGACTTCGAAGTATTTTTAAAACTGTATGTTGGGACTGATTCTTCCAAGGATAATGAAGATGTAGTAGCCGGGATTCTACAGGATTTGAGATTAGTTAGGACTATCCAACGGGAGAAACAACCGACGCTGTATCATATTGAGACCAATAAAAAGGAAGAATTGCCGGATGAAGTTTTGCTTTTTACCTTACTGACCGATACCAATATCGGACTCTCGGTAAGCCTGGATTATCTTGAAAGAGAATACAATAGCGTGGGCTCTATTTTCGCCATCAACCGAACTGGGTTAGTCCAGAAAATCGAGAGCCTATGCAATAGGTATGACTTTTTGGTTTACAAAGACGATGCTGGAATCCGTGAATTGCAATTCAAAGAAAAGCCGGATGCTTTCGAAATCCTAAACGACTATTATGCCTACTAAATACACTCCCTCCATCAATATTCTGCGGGATAAGGATGGTGAAATCAATTACCTTCCAACACCTAATGCGGAGCGGGTCGCAGAACAAATTGCCACAGATTTCAAAAACGGTACCCGTGCCTTTAATATCATTGGTTCGTATGGAACAGGTAAGTCTGCTTTCCTTTGGGCCCTTAGCCGGACGCTTCATGGGAAACAGCATTATTTCAGGGTAGGTGGATTGGAAGCATACAATGTTGAGGTAATGCCATTTGTGGGGGAGTACCGTTCAGTGAGCGAGTATTTCGCCCATCAATTTTGTGAAGAAAATAGTAATCCTACCCCTGAACAGGTTTTTGCTGAAATCTTTCACCGGTATCATCAATTGGGTAAAAAAGATGGCTTGCTTGTCCTCTTGGTGGATGAGTTTGGAAAATTCCTTGAATTCGCCGCAAAAAACAACCCCGAGAAAGAGTTGTACTTCTTGCAGCAGCTTGCGGAATTTGTCAATAACCCTGCTCACAATATTTTCCTTGTAACTACGCTCCATCAGAACTTTGACGCTTATTCCTTTTCCCTGAACGGGGCGCAGCGGCAAGAATGGCTAAAGGTTAAAGGCCGCTTCCGGGAAATCACTTTCAACGAGCCTGTCGAGCAATTGCTGCTATTGGCAGGGGAAAGGCTCAGTCAGAAAACGGAATTTAAGCCGGATAAAAAAAGCGTGGCCAAGGCTTCGGCATTGTACCTGCAAACGAAAGCTTTTTCTTTAAATCCTGAATTCGCTTCAAACCTTGCTTCGAAGCTTTTTCCCTTAGAGTTGTTCTCTGCCTCAGTTGCGGCTTTGGCCATGCAGCGCTACGGTCAGAATGAGCGGTCTTTATTTTCGTTTCTGGAAGACACCAATTACACCGGCATTCACAGGCGTTACGATGATGTCCGCAATCCGTTTTACAACCTCGCCAACCTTTACGACTACCTGGTTTTTAATTACTACACTTTCCTGAGTTCAAAGTACAATCCTGATTTTTCGTCCTGGTCGGGCATAAAAAGTGCGCTTGAAAGAATTGAGAATGAGGTGGAAGACACCAATTTGATAGCTTATTGTCAGAAGTTGATTAAGGCAGTCGGGCTCTTAAACATCTTCTCATCGAAAGGAGCCAACATGGGCCCT
>CAZBBV010000432.1:0-1626 GCA_964490025.1 uncultured Cryomorphaceae bacterium
CAAGAGCGATTGAACCAAATCAGGTCGGTAATTCATGCCTTGGCCCCTGACGCCAAGGAAAGTATGGCTTATGCTATGCCCGCCTACAAATTAAAAGGAAATCCTTTGGTCTATTTCGCGGCCTTCAAAAACCACATTGGCTTGTATGCGCTACCCAGTGGTCATGCAGCTTTTGCGCAGAAACTTTCGAAATACAAACAAGGAAAAGGCTCCGTCCAGTTTCCTTTGAACGAAGAATTGCCCTTAGAACTCATCACGGAAATGGTGACTTTTAGAATAGAAGAAAACAAGAGAAGCGCCTAAACCAAGGCATTCATTGGGAGGGATAAAGCGCAAGACATATCATTAAGAACTGATAAATTCTTTCGTTTTCTTACCCTTCACCAAAATTGTTTTACATAATTATCTTGGTCATCTGAATAATCCATTCCCCTTGACCCTATGAAAACCATTCAAATACTCGCCATTAACGCCGCTCTAGTCTTTCTTTATTCTTGTAAAAAAGACAATACTCCACCATTCTTCCCTGAAGTAATTGCGCAAGCGCTCGCCGGCTTGAATGATGAATTTGCTATCATACATGGGCCTATTGAAGCTGCTGTGGCACAGTGTAATGCCAACGGCGTGGACACAACCATAATGCGAAGTGCGTTGCTCGATTTGCACAATGCCATAAGCCATTCGAAAGAAATGGTGTATGTGGACACGGCAGGAATACTAGCCATGGTGGAGCCACCGGAGTTTTATCCTTATCAAGGAACTGACATTAGCACACAGCCACATGTGATAGAAGCTGCGCAAACCATGCAGCCAGTGATGAGCAACGCCTTTATGGTGGTAGAAGGTTATCAAGCAGCTGTGGATGTGCATCCAATTGTGTATGCCGGTCAATACTCAGGAACCATCAGCATGGTGTTTATGCCTGAAGAAGTGGTGGCCGCGGTGGTAGAACCTTTGGTGGCCGGACAAAGCGAATTTGAAATTTGGGTGATGGAGAAAACCGGATTGGTGCTCTACGATCAAGATTCGGCAGAAATAGGCCTAAACGTGCTCACCGACCCGTTGTATGAAGATTTTCCGGAACTCATAGCCGCTTGTGAGAAAATTGCTAATGAAGAATCAGGCGAAACCCAATATTCGTTTTTCCAAACAGGAACTACCACAGTGGTAACGAAAAAGACCTATTGGAATACCTTCTACATCCATGGCAACGAATGGAAAATAGTGTGGGTTAAGGCAATTGACTAATCCCTACCAACCACCTCCCAATACCAAATAAAGATTGGCATAAGCACTGAGCAATTGCTGCTTGGTAGTGGCTAGATTCAATTCGGCTTCGAAAGCCTGACGCTGCGATTCCAGATATTCCAAATAGCTCGTCACCCCTTGGTTGTAGCGCTCCTGCGAGAGAATTTGAGCGCGCACAGCGGCATCTACATGGGCTTCGCGGGCTACAAGTTCTTTCTTCAGCGATTGAATTTCGTTTAGGCTGTTTTCCACCTCGCGAAAGGCGTTGTTCACTGTGCGGTCGTAGGCCAATAGCGATTGTTTGTATCGGCTTTCTTCAATATCTATTTGACGATTAATGGCGCCCCAATTGAACACCGGCCCCAACAAAGATGCGCC
>CAZBBV010000433.1:0-1622 GCA_964490025.1 uncultured Cryomorphaceae bacterium
AGGGGGCGAATACCACTCACGCACTATTCAACGCCCCTTTCCTTACCTAACCTAACCTATAATATTTTATTCAAAAATGACACAACTAATCTCCTCTGGGGAGGAGAATAAGAGGTGGGTCATTGCAACAGTCATTTTTGAATAAAATATGTGTTGAATAAAATGGAAAACTGTGTTTTAAAACCCACCCCAACCCCTCCAAGGAGGGGAATTTTGGTGTTTTCCATTTTATTCCTCAATCGAACTCAGGTTGTCAACTATTTCTTCAACTTGGCATTCACGGCCTCCACCTTAGCAGCGGCCGGCTCATAGCCAAGTTCCTTTGATTCTGTGTAGTATTTCAAGGCATCTTCCAATGCTTGACGCTTCCTATTGGGCGCAAATTGAATGCTGCCGGCCAATTCCTCCATATTTTCACCTTGGCTGTAGAGTGACTCAGCGCGTGTGAGCTGCACTTTTTGCATCAAGGCCTGCGCCTGCGTATTTGCTTTGGCTAGTTCCTCCTCGGTCATGTCTTGCTCTAGTTTCGACATCACCAGTTCGGTTTCAGTGAGGGTGAGTGTTTGCTCCAATTGCTGCTTGTCGGCTTGTGTCTGAGCCACCAAGATTTGCAGGCCTTTGATTTGCTCATCTTTTTCGGCTATCTGCTTTTTGAGGCGCTTCACCTGTGCGGCGTATGCACTGCGTGTTTTTTCCAATTCGCCTATTGTCCACTCGGCCTTCTGCACGTATTGGTTGATTGCTTTCATCCGTGTGATGTAGTCGTCTTGCGAGAGTCCGGTTTCCAGACTTAGCTGCACAGAATTGCGGTTGGCATCTATAGAGTCCATGTATGTGCCAATTTGGCTCAGCAGACCCACCGAGTAATTGTTTACCTCTAGGGCATTTTGCAATGAATCGATCTTGGCTTGTAGTTTTTCACCGTCCACTTTGGGTTCGGGCTTGCAGGCGGCTAGCATAGCCACAGCGAGTAGGGAAAAGAGTAGTTTGTTCATATTGTAAAAATAGCGATATGCCTTTTGACGGGGTTATGTCAAAAAGTAACAGGCATGGTAGTGAAATCATTCGGAAAGTCATCTCCAAAAAATAATTCCGGCAAAAAGGCGTGACTTTCTCATGGGGCATTCGTCTCAATCGAAATCAAAAAAAATCGCTCATGAGCACCCAACTTATCCTCGGCTTGTTCTTCCTTATCGTTACCATTTTACCACTTATCTACTTTGGACGGTTGGCCAAGCGGCGGCCACTTAAAGCAAAGCAGGCGCTTACCCTATTGGCTCAAGAAAAAGGGTATGAGCTGGATGAATTGGACTATTGGAATGACAAAGCCATCGGCTTGGATCTAGGCAAGAAAACTCTATTGTTTATCAGTTTGCAAGAAACTAACCAAAACGCCCATGTGATTTCGCTCAAGCGTATGCGCACCTGCACCGTATCTGAAGGCAAAGAAAGCATCGGGCTGGCGCTGGAGGCCAAGCAAACGGAGGGCGGTATCTCCGCGGTGCATATAGTTTTGTTCAATCAGACCTTTGATCAAATGGTGGAGCAGGGATTTCACCTACAATTAGCCAAAAAATGGAACAAACGCATCGGTACGGTGTTAAAAGAGAAGACTACAAAGG
>CAZBBV010000434.1:0-1620 GCA_964490025.1 uncultured Cryomorphaceae bacterium
CCATTTGAAAATAAGGAAGAAAGCCCCCTCTCTGTGCAAAGCCTTGGGGTAAACGAAATTCGCCGCAGCGCAGGCGGAAATCAAGATATATCCATTGTGGTGCAAAGTCTTCCGGGCGTGGCCAGCACAGTTTCTTTTCGCAACGACCTCATTATTCGTGGCGGCGGACCCAACGAGAACCGCTTTTATCTAGATGGAATTGAAATTCCGAACATCAACCACTTCGCCACACAAGGAAGCAGTGGCGGCCCTGTGGGTATTATCAATGTCAATTTTCTGGAAGGCGTAGACCTGTACACCGGCGCTTTTCCGGCTGAGCGGGGAAACACCCTGAGCAGTGTGATGGAACTTCGTCTTAAAGAAGGTCGTGACGACCGCATGGGTTACCGTGCCCAGCTTGGCGCCAGCGATATAGGCTTGACCATTGACGGTCCTTTGGGTGCCCGTACCAGCCTTATTGCCTCTGTGCGCCGCTCCTATTTGCAGTTCTTGTTTTCTCTACTCGAATTGCCTTTTCTTCCCACGTACAACGACGCGCAGTTTAAGATTGAGCACAAAATAGACGATAAGAATGAAATAAGCTTTATCGGAATTGGTGCCTACGACATTTCCACGCTGAACACCGAAGCCAACGAAACCGAGAACCAACAATACCTTCTGGCCAACCTACCGGAATACAACCAATGGAACTATACATTAGGGGCCAAGTACACCAACTATCGTCAAAACAGTTTCACTTCGGTTTTCCTAAGCCGATCGCAGCTCTTCAACAATGCAGAGAAGTACCGAAACAATGTGCGCACACCAGAAAACCTCATTCTCAACTATGAGTCGCAAGAAATTGAGAATAAACTGAGGGTTGAGAACACGATTCGAGCCAATGGTTATAAAATAGTTTTTGGTGGTGGACTTGAGCAGGTAACCTACACCAACAGCACCTACAACCTGGTGGCTGTGGGCGATAGTGTGGAAACCATCAATTACAACACCCGCCTCGATCTTTGGAAATACAGCGCATTTGGTTCTGTTTCGAAAGCTTTTGGCCGCCTTCAAACCTCCTTCGGATTGCGCATGGATGGTTTTAGTTATTCAGAAAACACAATCAATCCGCTAGACCAGCTTTCGCCTCGCCTGTCGCTAAGCTATGGCTTGAACAACAGTTGGTCACTCAATTTCAACACTGGTATCTACTATCAATTGCCGCCCTACACCGTTTTAGGTTACAAAGATGAAACTGGCGCATTGATAAACCAAGAAAATGGAATCACCTACATGCGTAATGCCCATGTGGTGGCCGGTGTGCAATACCTCTATAAAGAGCGTGGTAAGTTTACCCTTGAAGGATTTTATAAGCACTACAGCAACTATCCGCTATTGCTACGCGACAGCATCAGTCTGGCCAATTTAGGCGGGGACTTTGGCGTGGTGGGCAATGAGCCCGCCGCTCCGCTTTCTGACGGAAGGGCCTATGGGGCCGAGTTTCTGTATCAGCAAAAGCTGTTCAAAGGCTTCTATGGCATCTTGGCTTACACTTTTGTGCGAAGTGAGTTCACCAGCGGAGAGGAGTACATAGTTTCCAGTTGGGACAACCGCCACCTGATTTCACTTACCGGAGGCAAG
>CAZBBV010000435.1:0-1613 GCA_964490025.1 uncultured Cryomorphaceae bacterium
CCCAAGGAACAAATACTGGCCCTGCGTTTCGAAGACCTGAAAACGAACCCTCAGCAAGTTTATCGCCAGCTATGCAGCTTTCTGGAAATCGATTTTCAGGAAGGAAAAAGCGAAGCCAGCAACCCTTCCGGACGCTCGCGCATGCCCGGCCTCAACTATTTGCTCACCCAATGGGGAATAAAAAAAGCGGTGGCGCGTTTGCTACCCGATTTTGTAGGCCGGCGGATGAAAAAGCTTTACTATACAAGTGTAAATTTGCCCCCGCTCAGCGAGGAGGAAAAAGCCTTTCTCGCTGCGCTGTACGAAGACAACATCAAACAAACATCAACCATCAGTGGCTTGCAATTGGACCACTGGTTAAAATCCTGAACCATGGAAATGGAATCGAGCAACCTCATTCTCTTTGTGTACAAATGGCGCAAGCCGCTCATCATCATCAGCCTGAGCGCTGCTGTGCTGGCGGCCATTTTTTCAGCGCCTATTTTCATTAAGCCAAAGTACAAGGCCTCCGTGGTGCTGTTTCCGGCCACCACCAACTCCATTGCCCAGGCCATTTTGATTGAAAAATCGGCGAATACCAAAGACGTACTTGAATTTGGTAAAGAAGAAGAAGCCGAGCAGATGCTGCAAATTCTGCATTCGGACGAGATACGCGACAAGGTGATAGAGAAATTTAACCTGATAGAGCACTACGACATTGACCAAAAATCGGCCTACAAGCGCACCAACCTGTACCGCGAGTACGAAAGCAACATTACTTTCCGCCGCACGGAATATATGTCTGTGGTGATAGAAGTGCTGGACGAAAACCCGCAGATGGCCGCCGATATGGCCAATGAAATAGCCACTTTGGTGGACTCCGTGAAAAACCGTGTGCAGCAGGAACGCGCAATGAAGTCGCTCTATATTGTAGAGAAGCAATACCGCGACATGGAGCAGCGCGTGTTCCGGATGGAGGACAGCCTCAGGGCGCTGCGCCGCCTGGGTGTGCACGACTACGAGGTGCAAGTGGCCGTTTTGAACGAGCAATATTCGCAAGCATTGATTGGCAACAAGCCCGCACTGGCCAAGGAAATAGAAGGCCAACTGGCCCTACTGGCCGAATATGGCGGCGCCTACACCTCCGTGCGCGACCAGTTGAAATTCATGTACGAAGACTTCAACGACCTGAAGATGCGCTACGAAGAAGCCCGCGTGGATGCCGAGTTCAACTTGCCGCACAAGTTTATTGTAAACAACGCCTTTGCGGCCGAAAAGAAGTCGTATCCCATTCGCTGGCTCATAGTGGTGGTCAGCACTTTTGGCGCATTCGTGTTGTCGTTGCTCACCATCATCACCGTGTCTACCCTGCGCAAAGCGCCAATCGAATAAAACGCTGAAAACAGACGCAGTAAATAAATGGCTTATTGGCATTGTCGCACTGTTTTTGGCGGCAAACAGCCTGGCCATTGCTTTTGAGTTTTTCTGGCTGGGCATCATTCCCGTGACGCTCATCATAGTTTATCTGGCCATGTTCAAGCTCGATTTGCTGTTGCTTATCACTGCCTTCCTTACCCCACTCAGCGTCAATCTCGAAAAGATCGGTCTCGGTTTTGGCCTCATTCTCCCCACCG
>CAZBBV010000436.1:0-1602 GCA_964490025.1 uncultured Cryomorphaceae bacterium
AGTGCCAATAGAGCTGCCATCAGCCAGAAGCAAAGCCCATTGGTGACGGCATCACCCGTAAGGGAGGCATGGAGAAAAAGACTCGACGGCAGCAACGCCAACCACGCCAAAGGCCGCACGAAGAATGGCATCAAAAGCAAAGCCGCTAGAATCAATGCCATCCAAATAAACAGGGTAGCCAACCGACCGGCATAGAAAAGTAACATTGGCCTACACTTGAAGGCTAACAGCGCCCGCATTATTCCAGCTTGAAAAAGGTAGGGGAACGGGGCGTAGTAGCCCACATTTGGGAAGTCAACGAAAGTCGTATCAAGTGGATTGAGTGGCAGTTGCCATGCGGTACGAAAGTCTTGCTGGGAAGTTTTCGCTTCATGATCGTAACGAAGGTGGCCGAAGGGCTTATACAATTCAGTCAAGCTTCTGGACAACTGGCCGCCGAGCCGCATATCAGCAGTTTTATCGGCCATAAGGTGGCTACCGGCCAAGTGGGCAGTACGATAAAAATGCGCCGTCTCGTCGGGTGACTGAAAGGGGGGCACGAGCAGGGCATAAAGCAACCCGGCCAGAAATGCCACAAACACAAAAAATCGACAGTCAGCGCAGTATTTCATAGCAGTGTCAGAACTTGTGCATCAGGCTTAATGTCACGTTGCTAGAAAAGCCAACACTTGCACTTACCCCAACATCGGTGCCTGAAAACTGGCGCACAGAAATTGAACCGCTTGGAATCGTTTCTAAGTTAACGGCCCAGTTTTCATTGAAATCGTATTGCACACCAAGCACGCCACCCATGCTGGGCTGTAAATTCCAATTAGGCTCAAAGCCTTCTAGCTTGGTGAGGCCAGTGCTGATAGAAAACCCCGGCCCTGTATAAAAAATGGTCTTCTTGCCAACCAGTCTGCGGTTCTCACGCCCGATTGAAAGTCCGAAATTGAAGGAAAAACTGGACCTATTAAATTCGTTGGAAAAGCCAAGTCCGCCAAACGTGCCGCTGATTCGACGGTATTTGCCCTCAGCTATTTTTTTCTTGTAAATGGCGGAGAAGGAATTGAATCCATCAAAATTGATTCCACTGAAACGCGGCCCAATCTCATATTGATGGTCATTGGAAGTTTGCGCGGAGAGCGGGAATGCAAGCAGCCCAAGTGCAATGGCGAAGCATGTAGTCGCAAAGTACCGTTTTTTCATAAACTTGATTTTGTTGTGATAGGAATGATGTCAGCAATGATACGGTAGGTAAGCGTTGGGAAGTAGTTTATTCGCCAATATTTAACAGCACTAAAGGAAAAGTATGACTAAGCTTAACCACAAACTAAAACGCCTAAAAAGAAAGGAGCCCCCCTCAGAACTAAGCTGAGAGAGGCCATCCCAAAAACTGCTCTTTAATCATTGCTGAAGACCTTTGAGCTTCTTCGGCATTTATCTTTAAGTGATAATCTGATAACGTCCTATTAGAGGCACAGGAAGTCCCATTTTTATGGGCGGACCTGCTCTGAGTGTCATTTTTGCTGAGTGGGCATCTAAAAATGCCATGTGGAGGGGATTATTGCTCCGTTTGCACGACTTTGGTCAAAGCCAATTGCATGGAACAAAAGTAGCTAG
>CAZBBV010000437.1:0-1600 GCA_964490025.1 uncultured Cryomorphaceae bacterium
GGGCTCCGGCACACAGAGCAACATGAATGTGAACGAGGTGGTGGCCAACCGCGCGGAGGTGCTGAATGGCGGACACTTAGGCGCTGCCAAAACTTTTGTCCACCCCAACGACGACGTGAACAAATCGCAGAGCAGCAACGACACCTACCCCACGGCCATGCACATAGCGGCCTACAAGATGGTGGTAGAAACCACCATTCCCGGAGTGGAAATGCTGCGCGACACCTTAGCCGCCAAGTCTAAAGCCTACATGAACGTGGTAAAAATTGGCCGCACGCACCTGATGGATGCCACGCCGCTTACTCTCGGTCAGGAATTTTCGGGCTATGTGTCGCAGCTCAACCACGGCCTAAAGGCGTTGAAAAACACCTTGAGCCACCTCTCTGAGCTGGCATTGGGCGGAACGGCTGTGGGCACGGGCATCAACACCCCAAAAGGATATGATGTGCTGGTCGCCAAAAAGATTGCCGAGTTCACCGGACTGCCTTTCGTAACGGCTGAAAACAAATTTGAAGCCCTCGCCGCCCACGACGCCATGGTGGAAACCCACGGCGCGCTGAAGCAACTGGCGGTTTCGCTCAACAAAATTGCCAACGACATACGCATGCTGGCCAGCGGGCCGCGTTCCGGCATTGGCGAGATTCTGATTCCTGAAAACGAACCCGGAAGCTCCATTATGCCCGGAAAAGTGAACCCCACACAGGCAGAAGCCATGACCATGGTGTGCGCACAGGTGATTGGCAACGATATGGCCATTGCCATGGGTGGCGCCCAAGGGCATTACGAGCTGAATGTGTTCAAACCCATGATTGCCTACAACTTCTTGCAGAGTGCGCGCCTGCTGGGCGACGCCTGTGTGTCGTTCACAGAGCATTGCGCGGCGGGCATTGAGCCCAACTACGGCAGCATCAAAAAGCATCTGGACAACAGCCTGATGTTGGTTACAGCCCTCAACACCAAGATTGGTTACGAGAAAGCGGCCAAGATTGCCAAAACCGCCCACCAGAACGGTACCACGCTGAAAGAAGAAGCTGTGAACCTGGGCTACGTGAGCGCCGAAGATTTCGACCAATGGGTGCGCCCGGAGGATATGATCGGAAGCCTACGCTAGTGCGCTTCGCGCAGTCTTGAGTTTTAAGTGGGAAATTATAAGTTAGGGAAATGAGCGCGGGTTTCTGCGCTATTCCTTGCGTTGCATTTAGTCACTGAGTTCCGAAACAAGTTCGGGATCATTCAGGATCTCATCTATGCCTTACACAGAATCATTTGAGGCTGATGCTTCGAAATCACAAACATGTGTTGATACGATTTGATACGTTTATATCTTATTGTGATACGAAAAGTACTATTGTCTAGGATTCAGTAGTAAGTACAAGGAAATGAGCGGGGCGTGCTGCTCAGTCTTAAGTCGTCAATTTTTTGTCGTAAGTCAGGGAAGAGGAGTGGGGTTTCTAATCGCCACTGCGGTCAGCTCATCTAGGTTGAACCACCAACTTTTGGGTTTCTGTTTCCCAGCCTTTGTTTATTTCAAGGTGGTACACACCGGGACTGAGCACTTGATCTATGTATACATGACCGACATGCTGATATCGGCCACTCC
>CAZBBV010000438.1:0-1600 GCA_964490025.1 uncultured Cryomorphaceae bacterium
TGAAAACACTGTGGGCAAACTATGCGAAGCGAAAAGAGCTGAACTTGGCATAGTAGACGAAGACTTTGCCCGCGGCCGTAGAAACCGAAACAAAACGACAATAAAACAACTGGACGGCCAATTGCAAACTTACCGAAAGTGGCTGCTCGACATCACCATAGTCGATCCGGCCTGTGGTAGTGGGGCCTTCCTCAATCAAGCGCTCGACTTTCTTATTCAAGAACACAGCTACATTGACGAACTGGAAAGCCAATTGCTGGGCTATGCCTTCGAATTTCCGGGAGTGGAAAGCCACATCCTTGAGCGCAACCTATTTGGTGTAGACATCAACGAAGAAGCCATTGACATTGCCCGCCTAAGTCTATGGCTGCGCACAGCACAACGCGGACGCAAACTCACCACCTTAAGTCACAACATTAAGTGCGGCAATAGCCTGATAGACGACCCCGAAGTGGCAGGCCCCAAAGCCTTTAGCTGGAAAAACGAATTTCCCCAGGTGTTCGAGCAAGGCGGCTTTGATGTCGTGATTGGCAATCCGCCGTACGTGCGACAAGAACTGATTACCCCTTTCAAGCCTTATTTCGAAAAGCGATTCAAAACCTTTGCCGGAACCGCCGACCTCTACACCTACTTTATAGAAATGGGCGTGGACGAATTGCTAAAATCCAACGGACTCTACAGCATCATTGTGAGCAACAAATGGATGCGCGCCCGCTTTGGACAAGCCTTGCGCGGGTGGATGAAACAAAAAGAGATTGTTGAAATTATCGATTTCGGCGATTTGCCTGTGTTTGCTGATGCCACTGCCTACCCTTGCATACTCACATTGCGCGGCGCTGGGCAAAGCGAACAAAGCGCCTTTCGGGCGTGCATACCCACCGACCTTCATTTTGGCGACCTACAACTGCTAGTTGCCGACACAGCATTCGAAGTGGAAAGGCAGGACTGGCAGAAGACGGCTGGGCGCTGGTAAACAACCGCGTGAGTAAGCTTATTGAAAAACTTCGACGTACCGGAAAGCCTCTTTCAGAAGTAGTTGAAGGAAAAATCTATAGAGGTGTACTTACCGGCTTCAATGAAGCATTTGTGATAGACCGCGCCACACGCGATAGGCTAATAGCACAAGACCCCAAAAGCGCCGAGATCATTAAGCCTTTTTTGGCAGGCCGAGATGTAAAGAGGTATTATCTGGATTTTCAGGAACGCTACTTAATCTTTACGCGCCGGGGAATCGACATAGAGGTTTATCCCGCCATTAAAGCCCATTTAGAACAGTTCCGTCCACAGCTCGAACCCAAACCAAAAGATCATTCCGGATTTTGGCCGGGCAGGAAACCCGGGCCGTACAAATGGTTCGAAATACAAGACTCTATTGATTATTACTCGGAGTTTGAGAAGCCGAAGATTGAAGTTGCCAGCATTACTATAAAACCTGCTTTTAGCAGATCTTTCCATGGGCATTATTCCAACGACAAAACCAATATCATAGGCACAGACAATGCAGCTCTTCTAGCTATCTTAAACTCGGCACTTTCCTTTTTCTTCATCAAAAGCATTGCGGCAACTAAATCTGGTGGATTCTTCGAATACAAGCCTATGT
>CAZBBV010000439.1:0-1596 GCA_964490025.1 uncultured Cryomorphaceae bacterium
ACAACGCGACCAATTGTGGATTTCTCCGCGGCTCGCACCATGGCTGGCTCTCGATTGCTTGCTGGGCGACACTTCAGCGTTGATCATACCAAAAAAACCCGATTGGCAAACGAACGGACGGGCCGAAGCAACTCTTGTAAAATGCTTTTCTGAAAAGCGAGTATTTTGCAGAAGCTCCTTCTTTCGCTCGAAACCCGTTTAACTTTTAACGAATGACGTCTAACCCCTAATTCAACTGAAACGGTGCCAAAAGCTCAAACTTTGGAATATCCGCTTGTAGTGGACTGAAGTCGGCTAATGAAATGAGCTCGTACCAACCCGACATGTTGCCCACAGTGCTGCGCAGGTAACACGAGCTGTTGTAGCGGTATTCTTCGCCGGGGTGAATGATGGGCTGCTGACCGATAACGCCTTCGCCGGTAAATTCCTCTACATTGTTCAGTGCGTCGTAGATGCGCCAGTGGCGGCGAAGCAATTGCACCGCCTGGTAGCTGCCATTGCGGATGGTGATGTGGTACACAAAGATGTACCAAGGGCCGTCGTTGCCCGTCCAGCGACTTTGGAAGCTGGTCTCCACAGAAACACTAATGCCGGATGTCGTTTTTGTTACCACAGGGCAATTATATGGATTATTTGGAATCTAGCTTTGCTTGCTCATGCCTAGGCGCGCTTTCTGCGGCGCATTCTTCTCCACAAGGCGATAGCCACAAAGAAAAGAAGAATGAAAGGCCAAATGTTGATCATACCTACCATGAAGCTTTTCAGGTTATCCCATCCGTTTCGAAAGCCTTGGCTAACCCTGCGGCCAAAGGCATCTTGGTCGGACACCGTCTCGTAGTAGGTGATGGTGAGTGTGGAAAGCGATACCTGATCTTGCAGGTAGTTGAGGCGGCCTTGCATAGACTCAATGTCGGCGCGTATGTTGCCCAGTTCGCGCTCTATTTCCAGCATTTCGCTCACGGTGCGCGCTTGTTTAAGCAGTTCGAGGTAGCGCAGTTCGAGTTCCTTTTTGGTATTTAGGCGGGCGTTCACGTCCAGAAATTCTTCGGTTACATCTGTAACGGTAATTTCTTTCATGTCGAATTTCCGAACGCCTTGTGTGGCTTCGGCCAGCAGTTGGTCGAAGTTTTTGGCCGGTACGCGGATAACCATGGTGTGGTTCACGCGGTCTCCCCATTTGTTTTCCTGATCGGAGGAGATGTAAGCCTCATATTTTGCGGTGGCGGCCATAATGCGCTCGCGGGTATCTTGGAGCTTGTCCGTTTCGAATTCCACACGGCCTTGCTTGATGAGCTTGCGCTCCACCGTTTCGGCGGCTTCTTTTCGCTCGGGAGCGGCCATTTCCATTTGTATGTCTTCGGCTTCGTAATAGCCCGATTCGTTTTCGCCTTTTTCGCCGCCACATCCGGCGGAAGTGAGCATTATACCAAGTGTAAGCCAGAGTAGGGTAGCGGAGAGGATTGCTTTCATAGAGATTGGTGATTTTGTGATAAGTAACGTAAGTATCAAATCAGATGGTATTTGCGGAATGAACTTTTAAGATTAAAGCTAAAGCACTATTCAATCGCACGAAATCCGTACTTCTACTTAATTTTC
>CAZBBV010000440.1:0-1580 GCA_964490025.1 uncultured Cryomorphaceae bacterium
GCCAAAGAGTTCATGCAGAACTACGAAGACAAAATGGAGGGCAAAGGCATGATCGGCAATTTCGGTCTTGGCTTTTATTCCAGCTTCATGGTTTCCGAAAAGGTGGAAATTGACACGCTTAGCTATCAGGAAGAAGCGAAAGCGGCCCAATGGAGCTGCGCCGGAAATCCGGAATACGAACTAAAGACGGGCAAAAAGTCCGACCGCGGAACGACCATCACGCTGCACATCAATGAAGAAAGCAGCGAGTTTTTGGAAACGGGTAGAATCAATGAGATACTTCGCAAATACTGTAAATTCCTGCCGGTTGAAATTCGCTTTGGCCACACGGAGCAAGAGCAGGAAGTGGACGGAGAAAAGAAAAAAGTGCAGGTGCCTACGGTAATCAACAACACCAAGCCTGCATGGACGCTTCCTCCGGCTGAACTTTCGGACGAAGACTACAAAAACTTCTACCGCGAGCTCTATCCCATGAATTTTGAGGATCCACTTTTTCACATCCACCTCAATGTGGACTATCCGTTCAACCTTACGGGAATTCTGTTTTTCCCTAAAATCAAAAACACCCTGGAGCTGCAACGCGAGCGCATCCAACTGTACAGTAAGCAGGTGTTCATAACCGACAATCTGGAAGGCGTAGTGCCCGACTATTTACAGCTACTCAAAGGCGTAATCGACTCGCCGGACATTCCACTTAATGTGTCGCGGAGCTACCTGCAAAGCGATTCGAATGTGAAAAAAATCTCAGGGCACATTTCTAAAAAAGTAGCCGATAAAATCGAAGAGCTCTACAAAAAAGACCGTGAAAAGCTGGAGAATATCTGGGAGGACATCAAGATCGTGGTAGAATACGGCATGCTATCGGACGATAAGTTTTTCGAGCGGATGAAAGAACTTTACCTCTTTGCTGACACCAATGGCAAGTTTTACAACAAGAAGGAATTGTTGGAAAAAATTGAGCCGCTGCACAAGAACAAAGGCAGCGAGGTGGTGGTGTTGTATGCCGGCGACAAGGACGCGCAGTACAGCTATATAGAAAACGCTGAGAGTCGCGGCTATCAGGTGCTGTTGCTCAACAGTCCACTCACAGGGCATTTCTTGCAAAAACTGGAAACAGAAGACAGCAACTGGAGCTTTGTGCGTGTAGATGCCGACAGCATTGAAAAACTGATCGACAAGGGCGAGGCACTTCCGCAGAAACTCAGCGAAGAACAAGTGGGAAAACTGCAAAGCCTGCTAAAAGAGAAACTCGGCGAAAAAATGGTGATTCAGGTGGAGCACCTTAGCGAAAAGGATGCCCCAATGTTGCTTACAGAGCCTGAGTTCTTCCGCCGAATGAAGGAAATGAATCAATTGGGCGGCGGCGCTTTTGGTATGAACCAAATGCCCGATATGCACAACCTGGTGGTGAATGCGAACCACCCACTGAGCACAGCCATCATTGAAGCGGAAGAACAGAAACGCAATGAAATCATTGAGCAATCGTACGACCTGGCGCGGCTAAACAAAGGCTTGCTGAAAGGCAAAGACCTATCGGTATTTATCGAACGAAGCCTGAAATGGATACAGCAATCCTAAAA
>CAZBBV010000441.1:0-1576 GCA_964490025.1 uncultured Cryomorphaceae bacterium
CCAGCCCGGAGTGTCTTCAGCAGGATTTCCAACTTGATCTTCTGCTGTAAGGATTAAGATTTCCGTGATATCCTGTATGGTGCGAGAAGGGTCTTGGGCAAGAAGAAGAGAGGCAATGCCGGCCACCAGAGGCGTGGCTTGCGAGGTGCCGCCCCAATAGCCATTATAGTTCGTGTTGGAGGTATGGCTCAGGCCATAGATGTAGTTTCCCGGAGCGCAAACCGTAATGTGTGGACCAAAATTGCTTCCGGAACTTGGACTCCAGAAGAAAGGTGCCGATCGAGTATCGTTCGGGTTGGTAGAGCCTACTGCAATCACGCCAGGATATACTGCCGGAATGTAAGGGGTGTTGTTGTTGGTATTCATCATGCAGGCCACTACCACCACATTGTTATTGATGGCATATGCGATTGCATCCGCAAGTGCGGTAGATGGACTGGAGCCTCCCACGGAAAGGTTAATAACCTTTGCACCAT
This sequence comes from uncultured Cryomorphaceae bacterium, assembly GCA_964490025.1. Taxonomy (GTDB): domain Bacteria; phylum Bacteroidota; class Bacteroidia; order Flavobacteriales; family ECT2AJA-044; genus CAZBBV01. The sequence continues at coordinate 477 of CAZBBV010000441.1, forward strand.
GGTCCACAGCGTAATAGATAGCCTCCGCCCACCAGGTGTAGAATCCTGAATTTGAGCTGTTCAATCCTTTCAACACCATGAGCTTGCAGTTCCAATCAATCCCGGCGTATCCTATGGCATTGTTGCCATTGGCGCCCAAAATGCCCATCACATTGGAGCCGTGTCCTTGGTCGTCAGTAGGGTTGTTGTCGTTGTTCGCATAGTCCCATCCCTGGTGGTCGTCTATGTAGCCGTTCAAGTCGTCATCTATGCCATTTCCGGGTATTTCCGCTAAGTTTTGCCAAATTCTTCCTATAAATTCTGGATGATCTATCTTGGCACCACTGTCCATAATGGCCACAATTATGGAGGAGTCACCTTGTGTAAAACTCCATGCGTCTTCCATTTGCACATCAGCTCCCGCCAAAGCAGGGGAAAGGCTAAAGCTGCCGTCGTTTTTTAAACCCCATTGGCGACTGAAATGAGTGTCGTTCGGTGTGAGCGATTGTTGCCCCGCGCCTGTACCAACACCATCTAATTCAGCATATTCCACTTCGGATATTGCGCTGTAGACTTCCAAAATTTCTTTGGATGAATGGGCTTGGTCGAATTGCAAAACAAAGATTCGATCTTCGGTTATACCGCATCTGAACTGATGGATATATAGAGGATGAAACTGCGTATGTACATCCGTAAACAAGCGCGAAGCCAGAAAAGATTCGGTGGAAAGCAGATTCTCTTTTGCCACAACTTCAGCCGGAATTTTTACCACAATCCTGTGATTGTCGCTCAAGGGTTGGGCTTGAAGAAATAAGGCAAAGATGAAAAATATGATTAGGGCGCAACTTTTCATGGGTTTCGGTTTAGGATGCCTAAAGTAATGATTTTGATATTGTTGATTGAGTAAGGGGCTGAATGAAAAAAGCCTTCAGCAATGATTGCCCTATAAGCCCCTAGCCAGAAAAGGACTAAGCTCAATAGACAATTGAGCCACCGGAAGCCCCACCACATTGTAGAAATCGCCCTCGATACGGTACACGCCCACCATGCCAATCCAGTCCTGGATGCCGTAAGCACCGGCCTTGTCCATGGGTTGGTATTCTTTCACATATCGCTTTATC
>CAZBBV010000442.1:0-1569 GCA_964490025.1 uncultured Cryomorphaceae bacterium
CTTTCCACTTCGCAAGAAGTGCTCTTTACCGGTATTAAAGTTATCGACCTGATCGAGCCTTATTCAAAGGGAGGTAAAATTGGTTTGTTTGGTGGTGCCGGGGTTGGAAAAACGGTATTGATCATGGAGCTCATCAACAACATTGCAAAGAGCTACGCAGGTATGTCGGTATTTGCCGGAGTGGGCGAGCGCACACGTGAAGGAAACGACTTGCTTCGCGAGATGATCGAATCGAACGTAATCCGCTATGGAAAAGAGTTCAAAGAGAACATGGAGCACGGCGGATGGGACCTTTCGAAAGTAGACATGGCCGAATTGGCCGAAAGCCAAGCTACCTTAGTGTTCGGACAGATGAACGAGCCTCCGGGAGCACGTGCGCGTGTGGCCCTTTCAGGATTGAGCGTTGCTGAATATTTCCGCGACGGAGAAGGCGAAGGCCAAGGCCGCGATATTCTTTTCTTTATCGACAACATTTTCCGCTTTACCCAAGCGGGTTCTGAGGTGAGCGCCCTTTTGGGACGTATGCCTTCAGCTGTAGGATACCAGCCTACCCTGGCCACAGAAATGGGTGGTATGCAAGAGCGTATTACTTCTACAAAACGCGGCTCAATTACCTCTGTTCAGGCCGTTTATGTGCCTGCAGACGACTTGACCGACCCTGCACCTGCCACCACTTTCTCGCACTTGGATGCCACCACGGTATTGTCCAGAAAGATTGCTGAGTTGGGTATTTATCCTGCGGTGGATCCATTGGATTCTACCTCAAGGATTCTTTCAGCAGAAATTGTGGGCGAAGAGCACTACAGCTGCGCACAGCGTGTAAAAGAGATTTTACAGCGCTACAAAGAGCTACAGGATATCATTGCCATTTTGGGTATGGACGAATTGAGCGAAGACGACAAAATGGTAGTTCACCGTGCCCGTCGTGTTCAGCGATTCCTTTCACAGCCTTTCCACGTAGCAGAGCAGTTTACGGGAATGAAAGGAGTTATCGTTCCTATTGAAGACACCATCAAAGGCTTCAACATGATCATGAACGGTGATGTGGATCAGTACCCTGAAGCGGCCTTCAACTTGAAAGGAACCATTGAGGATGTGATTGAAGCTGGTGAGAAAATGATGGCCGACGCCAAAAAATAAAAATTATGTACCTGGAAATCATTCGTCCTGACATGAAACTATACGCCGGAGAGGTAGACATTGTTACTTTTCCGGGTGTAGATGGCTCATTTCAAATTCTGAAAAACCACGCGCCTATTATCTCCACCCTGAAGCAGGGTGAGGTGGTAATAACTGAAGGAAAAGCAGATGCCGATTATGAAGCTGCCAACTCAGGTAAAGTGAGTCGTGACGCAAAAAACAGGAAATTGGTTTCAGTGCAAATCAATGGCGGCGTTATCGAACTCTCCAATAACAAGGTTATCGTATTGGCAAGCTAATCGACAGCTTTCTACTAAAAACTAAAAAAGCCCCTGTCTGAGACGGGGGCTTTTTTTTTGAGTGATAGAGAGGAGCTTTACAGTTCCTCTCCTTTGGCATTTAGGAAATGGTACTCGAGGTACTTATAGA
>CAZBBV010000443.1:0-1560 GCA_964490025.1 uncultured Cryomorphaceae bacterium
CACTGTCTTCGGTCATGTCTTTCGAGGCGAAAGCTGCCCCGTGTATGCCGTCTTTTCCGGTGGCAGAGCCCACAATGAAAACGGGATTGCCTACACCGTACGATACGGCGCGAATCATTTTACCACTTTCCATGATGCCCGCGCTCATGGCGTTCACCAGTGGGTTGGTGTTGTAGCTGTCGTCGAAATAGACTTCTCCGCCTACGATAGGTATGCCGAAAGCGTTGCCATAGTCGCCAATGCCTTTCACCACACCCGAAAGCAACCATTTGGTGCGCTCCAGGTCGATATTGCCAAAGCGAAGCGAGTTCAGTTGCGCAATGGGGCGGGCGCCCATGGTAAAGATGTCGCGGTTGATGCCGCCCACACCTGTTGCCGCACCTTGATAAGGCTCAATGGCGCTGGGGTGGTTGTGCGATTCTATCTTGAAGGCGCATGCCAGTCCGTCGCCTATGTCCACCAGTCCGGCGTTTTCCTCACCGGCTTTTACCAGCAGGTGCGGACCGTCTTTGGGCAGGGTTTTGAGCCACACAATGCTGTTTTTGTATGAGCAGTGCTCGCTCCACATCACTGAGTAGATGCTCAGTTCGGTGAAGTTGGGCGTGCGGCCCAGGTAGGCTTTTATTTGGTCAAATTCTTCTGGAAGAAGGCCCAGTTCGCGGGCGGTGTCCACAGTGATTTCTAGTTCGGAAACAGACATGCAATCTTTGTTTTTTAAGGTCGCCCAAAGTTATCACTTTCGGTGGGAGTTGGTGGCTAGCGTTCCTTTTTTCATCTTAGCCACTTTCTAATACTTTATGAACAAGAATTTACTACTGCTACTCGCCGTTTCGGTCATATTTACTGCTTGCGACAAGCGCACGACGGTGGATTATATCGTCCACAATGCCCACATACAAACCGTAGACAGCAATTTCACAGAATACGAAGCCATGGCCGTTCAGGGTGGGAAAATACTGGCTTTGGGAAAATACGCCGATTTGAGTGCAGCATACAAGGCCGACAGCCTATTTGATGCCAACGGAGCTTTCGTGTATCCCGGATTTATGGACGCCCATTGCCATTTGTTCAACTACGGCCTTTCGCTGCAGCAAGCCCATTTGTTTGGCGCAGAAAGTTTTGACGTGGTGGTCGAACGACTTTTGGCCTTCGACAAGGAGAAAAATCCGGCGTGGCTGCGGGGCAGGGGCTGGGACCAAAATCTGTGGGAAGGCAAAGAATTTCCCACCCGCGATTTGCTGGACAAACATTTTCCCGACAAACCCGTGGTGCTCACCCGTGTGGACGGCCATGCGGCTATAGTGAATGGAAAGGCGCTAGAGCTCATGGGCATTGATGAGAACACGCTGGTAGAAGGCGGAATGGTGGTTTTAGAAAATGGTCGAACCACCGGGCTGCTGATCGACAATGCCATTGACCTGATTAGCTACCCGGAAATGAAACTTGAAGACAAGCAAATGGCCCTGTTGGATGCCGAGCGCAATTGCCTGGCCGTGGGCCTTACCTCCATTTGCGACGCGGGTCTTGAGCCCGACACCATTGCCATCATAGGCGCTTTGC
>CAZBBV010000444.1:0-1554 GCA_964490025.1 uncultured Cryomorphaceae bacterium
GATAAATCTGAAACTCTTCAGCGGCCACAGAAAAGAAAAAATCCAAGCCGCGCAAATGACGGGTTACATTCTCGTCCACAGGAATTCTGCTGGCCATAAAAGTGTATATACCGGGATATACCAAGTCGTAGTTCATGCTTTCACCACCTTCGTCGTTTCTTGAGGTGCGCTCCTGAAACACCCAGTCCAAATATTTCAATGTAGAGTCTGCCGGATTGAACTTATTCAATTCCATATAATTGATGCGAATGGTCATTTGATACAAAGTGCCATCCTTTGCTGATTTGAACTGTATCTTATAAGGAAAAGTTGGGCTTGTGAGCGATACTTTTGAATTCTGTTTCGGATTGTCGATCACAAAATCATCTACAATTACCGTTTGAGCAACAACATGCTCAAGGTCATTGCCTTTTACAATGCGTAGTTCGTATCGGCTATTTGGATTTACAGTAAAAGCCTTTTTGTACAGGATCTGAGCAGGGCTATGAAAAACGCCCTCCGGCTTGCTGTTGTCCAACACCCTTTCCATAGTGTAAATGGTGCCGGTTGCCAGTTCTTTCAAAGTGACCTCAATGTTGTCGCCGTAATACAGCGAGTCAAACTCCTGAGCCAACATATAGGCGTTTTCTTCGCCCAAAAAGGCCTTGCCTACTTTAATATAATGCACCGAATCGGCCTGGTTAAGCAAACCATAGGTCACGGTGATGTCCTTCCAAGGCGCATTAATATCTAAAGTGTTGTCGCAAGCGCTAAGCAATAGCATAAGCGAGAGAATGGGGAGCGCGAAAAGCAGTTTTATTTTCATAGCGGCCAAAGATAATATATTTGTCCATCCAACGATTTGAAGGAACACACAGGAAAAGCAAGAGTTTTATGAGGAAAATGGCTTTCGTTTTTGGGCTCTTGCTCAGCCTTTCATGGCATAGTAACGCACAACAAAGGATAAGTGTTGAGTTCGGTCACCCAATTTTGATTGATGACTTCAATGAGAATTCCGGACAGTGGCCCATGATCACCACCACCGAAAACTATTATGTGGTGGACAAAGGAGAATATTTCCTGAACCGCAACAATCCCAATTCTCCCTTTATCATTCTTCCTTTCAAAAAGGAATCTGTCGGTGCATTCCATTTGAAAACGGCCATAAAGATTGGCCCCAGCGAAGGGAAAATGCCCAGTGCAGGTTTGATTTTTATGGTGCAAGACAGTGGCAACTCGGCCATGGTGATGGAGTTTAACCGCAACAAGCGCTTTCGTGTATATAACATTGTTGGCGGGCAGCCGCAATACCTTACCGGCGACATACCGAGTGAAGGATGGATAAGAAACAATACATTGTTGACCACAGAGGATTACAATACGCTGGAGGTAAAAAGTCTGAACGGTGATTTCGACGTATTCATTAACGGCATTCTCGCCGCGTCCTTTTTCGATCGCCGATTTGATAGTGGGAAATTTGGCCTTTTCATTGGCGCCGGAACCAAGGCCCGAGTGGACTATTTCTATGCCTACACGCTACCGCCTGATGAAGAAAAGATAGAATCTGAAACATTG
>CAZBBV010000445.1:0-1553 GCA_964490025.1 uncultured Cryomorphaceae bacterium
AATTCCCAACTATTCACTTTTCACATCTTGCTTTTCACTGTTTCTGGTTTTTAGTCTTTCGCTGCTCACTGTAAGCGCGCAAACGAAACTAGACACTCTATTGGGTGTGTGGAACGACACCACTCAAACGGACTCCATTCGTGTAGATGCCTATCAAGATTATATCTGGGAAGGCTTTCTCTTTTCCAATCCAGACAGTGCTCAAATATTGGCTGAAGAACTTGTGCGCTATGCCAGCCGACAGAACTATCCTCAAGCAGAATGTGTCGCGTACAATGTGCTCGGTATTGCCCTTACTATCAAAGGCGAACATTCCCAAGCATTAAAATATTATGAAAAGTCGCTAATTATAGAAGAAAAAATTGGTTTCAAAAGGGGGGTAGCCGGTAGTATGGGCAACATTGGCAATATATATTCTGACCAAGGCAATTTTCCAAAAGCCTTAGAATATTATGAAAAGGCGCTTAGGATTTATGAAGAAATAGAGAACAAACGGGGTACGGCGATAATTTTGGGAAACATTGGTGGAATTTACTTAGGTCAAAAAAATTATGCTATCGCCTTAGAGTACTTTGAAAAAACGCTTCAGATTTTCGAGGAAATAGGAGACAAGTTAGGCATGGCCGGAAGCATTAATTATATCGGTAATATATATGCAGAGCAAGAGAGTTACGAAAAAGGATTAGAATACCTCGAAAAGGCACTTGTTATTTATAATGAAATCTTAAGTAAACAAGGAATTGCGAATAGTAAAAAGGACATAGGCTCGATTTACGCCATTCGCAGCGACTATTCTAAGGCACTTGAATATTACGAAGAGTCGTTTAAGTTATTCAAAGAAATAGGGGACAATCAAGGAATATCGAACATTCTTTCTACCCAAGGCATCCTGTATGGAAAGTTGAATAGATATAAAGAGGCCATAGCCTATTGCAAAGAAAGCCTTACCATAGCTGAAGAATTTAAACTATTGAAAGAGCAAAAGTCTGCTTGTGAGTGCCTTTACAACACCTATAAAACCCTAGGAAATGGGAATGAAGCTCTAGTGTATATGGATAAGATGAGAGTGGTCGAAGACAGCCTCAATGCACAAGAAACTACCAAAAAACTGGAGCAAATGGAGTTTGCCAAAGTGATGCTGCAAGACAGTATTGCCAAAGCTGAAGAAGCCCGCCTGGTGCGCGAAGCTCATGAAGAAGAGGTGCGACAAAAAAACCAAACACGAAATGTTCTCATAGTTTCTTCACTGATTCTGTTGTTGTTAGCAGGCGCGCTTTACAGCCGTTGGCGCTATGTACATAACTCGAAAGCTGTGCTACAAACAGAAAAAGACCGCTCCGAAAACCTGCTGCTCAACATCCTCCCTGCCGAAATTGCCGAAGAACTGAAACAAAAAGGCCGAGCCGAAGCCCGCGATTTCGAAATGGTGAGCATCCTTTTCACCGATTTCAAAGGATTTACGGAAGCCTCCGCCAAGCTGAGCGCACAAGAGCTGGTGGCCGAAATCAATTCCTGCTTCGAAGCCTTCGACGGCATCATGGCCAAATACCACA
>CAZBBV010000446.1:0-1550 GCA_964490025.1 uncultured Cryomorphaceae bacterium
AGCGGGCTTACAATCGTTCTATATTTCTTTTTACCAAAAGCGGTAAACGCCTGATAGTATGACCTGGCTCACACGACTGTCTAACTCGAAAGTCTGGTCGCCAATGCTCACCTCATTGACCGGGCTGCTGAAGGAGCCCTCATAGCGGAGGTCAATACCAAACTTACCGAACTCAACACCGGCGCCGATCTGATATCCCCAAGTTCCTTTTTTAAAGATCCATTCGTCGGTTTCGGGATGGGTTTGTATTTGGCGGCTCATTACCGGCCCAATAAATCCCAAGGCAGGACCTAATTTAATTCCGGCAAGAATGGGAATGTCCAATCGCTGAATATTGATCTCCTCCTCCGTTTCCACGCCATTGGGGTCCTTTACCAACATGATGCTATTGATGCTGGTATAGAACAATTCGGGCTGAACAAACAGTCCGGCGATTTTTATCCGGCTGGTTAGGCCCACATGGTAGCCCAACTTATTTGGTCCATTATACAGTTCGGCAATGTCTCCATTATCCAAACTGAATTTTTCGTCGGCCTTAATGTTGGTGGAATTGGCGCCGGCGTTTAAACCTAAGCTGATAATCTGTGCGTGGGCCATGGTGGCCGAAAAGGCAAAAAGAACGGTTGCGATAAGTAGCTTTTTCATAATTGAGGTATTAACTGGTTAGTGTAGTCAACTGTATTGCTATAAACTCTATTCACAATTTCTCGGGTGTCCGAAGGCTCAAAACGCTTTCCGGTAATTCTTTCGTACAATTCCACGTAGCGCTCCGTTACAGTTTGCACAAAATCATCCGGCATTTCGGGCATTTTCTGCCCTTCCAAGCCTTGAAAACCATTGGCGATAAGCCACTGACGTACAAACTCTTTCGAAAGTTGCTTTTGCACCTCTCCCCTGTCCTGACGCTCCTGGTAGCCCTCCAGATAAAAATATCTGGACGAATCTGGCGTGTGAATTTCGTCGATCAGGCGGATGGTGCCATTGGCATCTTTCCCGAATTCATACTTGGTATCCACCAATATGAGTCCGCGTTCGCGTGCCATTTCCGAACCCCTCTGAAACAAAGAACGTGTGTAATGCTCAAGTTGCGAATACTCGTTTTCAAGGACTATGCCACCCGCAATAATCGCCTCTCTCGAAATGTCCATATCGTGTCCCTCAGTGGCCTTGGTGGTAGGCGTAATGATGGGTTCAGGCAGCGCGTCGTTTTCTTTCAATCCATCCGGAAGTGGCACCCCGCAAAGGATTCTCTTTCCGGCGGCATATTCTCTTGCAGCATGACCGGCCAAATATCCGCGAATTACCATCTCTACTTTATACGGTTCACAACGTAATCCCACCGATACGTTCGGGTCGGGGCTGGCAAGCCACCAATTGGGCACTATATCCTGCGTGGCTTGAAGAAACATGGCCGCAATTTGGTTTAGCACCTGCCCTTTGTAAGGGATGCCTTTGGGTAAAATGTGGTCGAATGCCGAAATGCGGTCGCTGGCCACCATCACCATATATTTTTCGGCTATGGTATACACGTCGCGCACCTTTCCGTGGTA
>CAZBBV010000447.1:0-1541 GCA_964490025.1 uncultured Cryomorphaceae bacterium
AGTCCCAAAAAATGTCCAGTTTCGTGGGTTAGTGTTCGCCCAAGTGAATTCGCGGACATTCCTGTTGTAGAGGTGCCAATACGGCCCATCTGATTGTGTCTGATAACCACGCCGTCAAGAAGTGGGTCGATAAAAGGATTTGGAATTATTGCGTAGCCGAGCACCCCGCTATTTCCGGTAAAATTGAATATGTCGTTTACTACCCAAATGTTGTAATAATGATGTGGCCAAACACTTAAGGCTTTAGTATGGTCGTGAGCCATAAACGTTCTGGGGCTATTAATGCGCACAATGCCTTCTGTGCAGTTTCCATTAGGGTCAATGGTTGCGAGCCTAAACTCTATGTTCATGTCGGCTGCTATGCCGCTCCAAATAAGTCGAGTATTTCCGGTATCGCTATTTATTCTTCTGAAATCTTCATTTAGCGCATCTATTGCGTCTTGGATTTGTGCTTTTGAAATGTTGCCCACTCCATTTGAATGAATCACATGAACTACCACAGGAACAACATAAGTAGTGTTCGACTTGGGTGATGATTGGCTCCGCTGGTAGATACTCTCCCGCAAATACTCCAAACCATAAACATAATCCTGATTCGATTCCTTTAGGTATTCTTGGTGCTCATCTGTGTAGCAAGGGGTGAGGTTTTGAGCATGGGCGTGAAGGAAAAACAGACCCAGAGCATGAACTAACAAGATGGCTTTTTTCATTTTAGGTAGGGGTTAGGCATCATTTCCACTTTTTTGAAACACGGCTCATGGCTCCAGAATTCTCATTCCAAATGCTTGAATTTCCATTTCAATTATACTCATTTCTGAAACATGGCTTCCCAACGCTCAAACCCACTTGAAGATAAATGTGCATTTATGACCTGCCGTCGATTGGTCGTAATGCGACCTAATACCTGCTACTGTCTGTGCTTTCGAATGGTGCTTTAGTTTTTCACCAGCTTCTGCCGCACCACGCCATATTTCGTTTTTACCTCACAGAAATACATTCCCGAAGGCCAGTTAGCGCCATCAATAGTGGTATTCATTCGTTGGTCGTTGAGCTGTGATTGGAAAACTGTACGGCCAACCACATCCATTACCAGAACTGATTCCAATGCCGACGAGCTGTTGATGCTAAACTGAGCGGTGAATGGATTCGGATAAAATTCAATCGTCGATTCCAAGTCTTCCAAAGAAAGGGGCTCGAAAATATTGATGTCGTCCACGTAGATGTTGTTTCCGCCGCCGGAAGTGAATTCGAATTTTACCAACAACCATGGCTCATTGGCAAACGGACTCATAGTAAAGGTGGCTTCTTTCCATTGTGCCTGTCCTTGGGGCGTGAAAGGAATATTCACATTTCCATTTACCGTTCTCAAGTCGTTGCCTTTCAGCACTTTTCTTGGAAGCCAGGAGTTTCCGCAATCTTTTGAAACCAAAACCCTGAGCTGATCTGTGTCGTCCACAGTTCGCGGGGCATAGGCATAGCGGAAGCTGAATGTGCTGATGCCATTACCCGTCATATCGTACACCGGGGCCAACAGATCTTCT
>CAZBBV010000448.1:0-1538 GCA_964490025.1 uncultured Cryomorphaceae bacterium
CAAATTTTTGTGCAAAATAAGCATCCGCTATTCCGTAACATGGCAGTGCTCAATTGGCAAATCCTTATACTTTTGGCAAAAAGAAGTACACATGTTAAAGGCAGGCGTTCTGGGTGCCGGGCATCTCGGCAAGATTCACATCAAGCTACTCCATCAAAGTGAGAAATACCAATTGGTAGGTTTCTACGATCCACACCGCGAGGCGGCCCTAGCGCTGGCGGCGGAATATGGTGTCACGGCCTTCGAATCCGTAGCGGAGCTTATTGACGCCGTGGATGTGGTGGACATTGTGACCCCTACACTTAGCCACTACGACTGCGCCGTGCAGGCCTTTCGTAAGTCGAAGCATGTGTTTATCGAAAAACCCATTACCAACACGGTGCAGGAAGCGCAGCACCTCATTTCGCTGGCACAAGAGGCCAAAGTGAAAGCCCAGGTGGGCCATGTGGAGCGCTTCAATCCGGCGTTTATTGCCGCAGCACCATTTGTGAATCGCCCTATGTTTATCGAGTCGCACCGCCTGTCTCAGTTCAACCCGCGCGGAACGGATGTGCCCGTGGTGCTCGACCTGATGATTCACGATCTGGACATCATCCTAAAACTGGTGCAAAGCCCTGTGAAACGCGTGAGCGCCAGTGGCGTGAGTGTGGTGAGCGACACACCCGACATTGCCAATGCCCGCATTGAGTTCGACAATGGCGCTGTGGCCAATGTGACCGCCAGCCGCATTTCTATGAAAAACATGCGCAAGATGCGTGTGTTTCAGCGCGACGCCTACATCACCATTGACTTTTTGAACAAGAAATCGGATGTGGTGCGCATGAAAGATGTGGAAGACAACCACGACGAATTTGCCCTAATACTGAACACCGGAAACGGAAAGAAAAAGCAGATTTACTTCGAGTCGCCGGATGTGCCACAAAACAACGCCATATTGGACGAACTGAACAGCTTTGCCGACAGCATCACCATGGGCAAGCCCATTGCCGTGACGCTGGAAGACGGCACAGCTGCCCTGGAGCTGGCGCAACAAATTGTTGAGCGATTTGACTTATCATTGGATGTGATAAACAAATAAACAATGCGCAAGTCCATTTGGCTATTCCTCTCCCTTTTAACGCTCTTGTCATGCAAGGATGAGCCAATTCCGGGTTATCTCATTATTGATAAAATTGACCTGACGGTGCAACAAGGCCAAGGAACCGCTTCGCACGCCATTGTGGACGCGTGGGTGTATGTGAACAGCGACTTGCAAGGCGTGTATGAGCTTCCGGCTACCATTCCCGTGCTTGATATCGGAGAAGCCTATGTGCAGGTGCGTGGCGGAATAAAAGTATCGGGCCTTTCGGCCACGAGGGCGTTTTATCCTTTCTTCAACTTTTACAGCGATACGGTGGTGTTTACACCCAACGGCGACGTGGTAATGGAACCCGTGGTGGGCTATTTCCCCGGAACTGCCTTCGCTTGGATGGACAATTTTGACGATCCCGGATTGACCTTGGAAACCACAACGAGAAGCGACACCAATTTGCAGCGCA
>CAZBBV010000449.1:0-1534 GCA_964490025.1 uncultured Cryomorphaceae bacterium
AATTTTTTCCCATCCCCCCCCTTCTAATTCTTCGAAAGACTTGCCGGCATAGTCGAGCAATGTTTTATTGAAATAATTTTTATTGCCTTCCGAATCGGTAGTCCATACTTTATGTGGCATTAATTCAGCCATCTGCCGGAATTGCCTTTCGCTTTCTTCAAGCTTTCTTTTTGCAATTACCTGGGCGGTTACTTCATGCCCAATAATGGTAACACCCGATATCGTTTGGTCTGTTTCTAAATAAGGTTGAAAAACAAAATCGAAATATTCCTCTTTCAATTCCCCATCTGGCGCTTTTGGACTTTGTACTTCGTGGCTATAAAAAGGAATTCCAGTTTCCATCACTTTATCAAGCATAGCCGGAAATTCTGTTTCCTTAAGTTCGGGCATAATTTCAAGCAGCGATTTCCCTTCTATGTCATTCCCTTTTTGCCAAACCGCTTTAACACGGTCATTGGCAAGCCTAATCACCTTGTTTTTACCTTTCAGGACAGCAAAAGTAAAAGGGGAATGCATGAGCAGCATGTTATAGCGCTTTTCGCTTTCTTCAATTCTTTTTTGCGCATTTGCCTGTTCCGTAATATCTTCAATGGACAGCAGAATTAATTTCTCCGAATTGTTTTTGTTGATTACTTCACGGGCATTCAACAACATCACCCGCTCGCCAATAGAACTAAAGGTTTGCACAACCTTAAAATCATTGAACACAGATTTTTCCGGGAGTATTTTTTCCAACAGCGTGCGCAATGCAGGGATATCCCATTGCTGATTGCCAATATTGTAAATCAAAGCACCTTCTGTCTCCAGCTCATTTACCCGGAATGTTTTATAAAAAGCATTGTTGGCTGTTCTTATGCGCAAGTTTTTGTCCAATACCAGTAGGGGTTCCCGAATGTTTACAAGAATGGCTTCAGCATAGTCCTTGGAGGTGGTCAACTGTTCGTTCAAAGCGATCATTTCTTGGTTGACGACGATGAGCTCCTCGTTGGTGCTTTGCAGTTCCTCCTTGCCGGTTTCCAGTTCTTCGTTCAGGCTTTGCAGTTCCTCGCTACCGCTGAGCAGTTCTTCATTGGCGCTTTGCAGTTCTTCATTGGCCGCCTCCTGGTCTTCGGTAATGCGGCGCATGTCTTCCCGGGTTTGCGCAAGTTCCTGTTCCAGTTGTTGTATGCGCAAATCCCTTTCATCTTTTGTGTTTTTGCCGGGCGATTTTTTGCCAACTTTCAAGGTCGGGTGGCTACCTATGGACGTGTCGTGAAAGAGCACTAAATAATAAGGTTCAATGGTATTGGGCAGTGGCAAGGCTTCGATATTTACATAGCGAAGGCTGCCGTTTACCTCCATCGGGATATTTTCTTTTATGACAGGGACTCTTTCTTTTTTTGTTTTGTGCAAAATATTGCGCAGCTCAAAACGTCCTCCGGCATTATTGTCCTTTGCCAACTTAATCAGTTCTGCTGAAATGTCATAGCCGACATACTCGCCGGTAAAGCCCTGCTGTTGCAACAAGCGTAACAAATGACCGGTACCACAGCCA
>CAZBBV010000450.1:0-1529 GCA_964490025.1 uncultured Cryomorphaceae bacterium
GAATGGAACATGGAATATGGCTAAAGCCTTGAGGGCATTAGGTCACAACAGTGTGGTGGTGAGTTCGGGAATTGGAGATAAAAGAGGCTATTCCAATGAGGACGACCTGCATGTTTATCGCGTAAACTCTAAACGAGAAAAAGTGGCTTCGTCAAATGTAACCGAGATGGCCAGTTTTCTTATGGCGGCTAGGAAAGCGCTTCCTGAAATAAGAGAGAAACACAAGCCTGAACTTGCAATTATCTATTTCACCTTGCCGTGTGGGGCATTGGCCGGAATGCTGAAAAACAAATTCAAAATTCCCTACATCATTTCACAACAAGGTGCTGATGTGCCAGGTTTGGAAAAAAGCACCAAGCTTCTTCATACCATTCTGACACCCTATCGAAGAAGGATTCTACGAAATGCAGTTTCCGTGATAGCCAATTCAAATGGACTGGCAGATAAGTCAATGGCAATCGACCCAATTCATGTGGATGTGGTGAATAATGGCGTAGATACGGTGTTCTTTACCGCCAAAGAAAATAAAACCCGTGGCGATATATTCCGCTTCATTTTCGTTGGTCGCTTCCAGCATCAGAAAAATCTTGGATTCCTCTTGGAAAGCTTTGCCAAAACCAACGCTGAGTTTCCGAATACGCACCTTACCCTGGTAGGTGAAGGCCCATTGAAGAATGAACTGCACGAAGTAGCCAACAAACACAATTTGACGGACCAAGTTTCGTGGTACCCTTGGCAAACCAAAGAGAACCTTCGCACATTTCTTCAAGATGCGGATTGCTTTGTAAACCCTTCCCACTATGAAGGGATGCCCAATGCTGTTCAAGAAGCTATGGCCTGCGGACTGCCCATCATTGCCAGTCGCATTATGGGTCACACCGAATTGGTGTTCGACGATAAAACCGGCTACCTTTTCGATCTTGAAAACAAAGAAGGGTTGATTGAAGCCATGAAAAGGTTCATACAACTGGACGAAAGGCAACTAGAACTTTCGTCCAACGCACGCAAGTTTTGCCTCGACAACTTTTCATGGAAAGTAAAGGCTCAAGAATATCTTGACCTGGCGAGCAAATAATAGATGAACTTCGCGCACAAACTATCGACAGCACTTCTATGAAAGAGCTTCTTAAAAAAAATGCCTATTGGATAAAGTGGTCCCTGTCGCTGGGTTTGTTGACAATCATTCTCATTAATGTAGAGTGGGCCACATTAACTCAATCGTTTAAGTTGGTAAAATGGTGGTTTTACCCCATAATCTTCTGTATTGCTATTCTCAATCTTGGAATTGCCACACTCCGCTGGAGATTGTTTTTACCTCAGCACAGTTTTAAGGAGCTCATGCGGCTAAACTTTATTGGGCTTTTTTTCGCATTTACCTTGCCCAGCTCCATTACCGGTGATGTGGCCAAGGTTGCCAAAATCGATAAGAAGAAGTCAGCCACATCTGAGGTTGTCGCAGGTGTGTTGGTCGATCGGCTGCTCGGATTGCTAGCGCTTTCAATAGTCTGTGTTTTTTCACTCTTGTCAAG
>CAZBBV010000451.1:0-1520 GCA_964490025.1 uncultured Cryomorphaceae bacterium
CAGGCGTTGGTTATTTCCACCCAATACACACCGGCCGTATCAATGGTTACTACACTATCAATTGCACCATTGCTCCAATAGTGGCCCGAAGCGGGAAAAGAAGCGTCGAGCACCAAGCTATCGCCCAAACAAAGTGTGGTATCGTTGCCCAAGAAAGTGTAGGGAGGCGCCGTGATAATCAAATATTCCAGTGAAGTGTCAATAGCCGCACCAATAAAAGCATACATATAAACAGGATACACCCCCGGAAGGCTGTAAATGTGAAAAGTGGTATCCAGGGTGCTGCTGTTGTTGGCTCCCGAAAGTGGATCGCCAAAATCCCACAACATACTGTCTACTCCGGTAGGATCCTTAAGCTGGAAATGGGTGGTATCGAAAGCACAAAGTCCGTTGAAGGTAAAACCCGGAATTCGAAAGAAAGATTGCACAAATGTGGGTAGCCCAAGACGGACAGTATTGGGCGCAATGCTCTGCCCCAGTTCCACATATCCGCAAGAAAGCCCAATGTTATTTGGGAAATTTATCGACCCGAGATGCGCTTGAAACTCACGCGCGACCAATATTCTGCCGTCGGGAGACAATTGCACCGAGCCCAGATTAAATAGACTGGACGAAATAGTTACCATACTGGCCTGTATGACCGCCGGGTCCAGCGAACCAATTTGGAATTGCATAAGTGTGGACGGATTACCTGTGTTCAGCGCCGTTACATACAGCAATGTGCCGTCAATTGAAAATTCAACGCCATAAGGCTGTGTGAATCCAGCGTTAATCAATAATGGATTGTAAACTGCTCCTGTGGCATTGTCAAATCGATACAGTTCCACTCTATTCTCTGAATAGACGGCTGCCGCCAAATATTCTCCATTTGGGTCGGCTTTGAGATAGCCGATAGTAGCCTGAAAGCTTGGGCCATGCACCGGTCCTACATTGCTGACTACCGGAACGGGATCTACACCTCCGGAAGTGACCAGATAGGCCAGAAAAGAGTTGTTGTTGAATCCATGCGCTATTACCCACATATCAAGCCCATTCTGATGACGCACCGCGGTTATTTTTTCCGAAACCGGTGTTTGAAGTAAAAAATTCTTAATCGTAACATCCCCAAATCCACCCTGAAGGTTCATGTCCACCACCGAATAGCGCAATCCATTGGCAAAGCCGAGTTCGTCGGCAGTAAACACGTAGTAGATATTATTGCTCAATGGCTTGGGGACAATGATTCCCGACTGGGTAGAACTAAATTGGCCGAAAAGCCCAGTTCCGTTGGGCATTAGATTATGAAGCCTGTTCCAGACGCTCATGCCGTCGGTGTAGAAAAGCAAGGCCCCATTGATATCTGAAATGGTAGCACAACCCTCAGAAGTTGCCATAGCGCTGTTGTTCAAGACCACCGGAGGAGAAGTGTTGAAATCGAGCGCTGAGTTAATGCCAAAGTACCAGTGATTTTGCTGAAACTGTCCTTTCGTACTGATGACAGTAAGACAAGACATCAGCATTAATATCAGACACTTTAGACT
>CAZBBV010000452.1:0-1508 GCA_964490025.1 uncultured Cryomorphaceae bacterium
CCTTGCTCATGCCGCCCAGGGCTTCCACTTCTTCAATAAATGCCCAGGCTTTTTCAGCAATTTGCTCGGTGAGATATTCCACATAGTAGCTGCCACCCCAGGGGTCAATGGCTTTGGTGATGCCCGTTTCTTCTTGTATGAGCAATTGTGTGTTTCGGGCAATGCGCGCGCTATAGTCGGTGGGTAGGGCAATGGCTTCGTCCAGGGCGTTGGTGTGCAAACTTTGCGTGCCGCCAAAGGCGGCGGCCATAGCCTCGATAAAGGTGCGCGCCACATTGTTATAAGGGTCTTGCTCGGTGAGGCTCCAACCGCTGGTTTGGCAATGGGTTCGCAGCGCCATTGATTTTTCACTTTTCGGGTTGAATTGTTTAATCATTTTGGCCCACAACATACGCGCAGCGCGCATCTTTGCAATCTCCATGTAGTGGTTCATGCCAATGGCCCAAAAGAAGGATAGGCGAGGGGCAAAGTCGTCAATGGGTAGGCCTACTGCCAGTCCTGCTCGCACATATTCCAGTCCGTCGGCCAGGGTGTAGGCCAGTTCCAGATCGGGCGTGGCGCCCGCTTCCTGCATATGGTAGCCGGAAATGCTGATGCTGTTGAACTTGGGCATGTGTGCCGAGCTGTAGCGGAAAATATCGGAAATGATGCGCATGCTTGGCCCGGGCGGATAGATGTAGGTGTTGCGCACCATGAATTCTTTCAAAATGTCGTTTTGGATGGTGCCCGCCAGTTGATCGGGCGATACGCCTTGCTCCTCGGCAGCGACAATGTAAAAGGCCATGATGGGAATCACCGCGCCATTCATGGTCATGCTCACCGACATGTCGCCCAATGGAATTTGGTCGAAAAGGATTTTCATATCCTCTACAGAATCAATGGCCACACCCGCTTTGCCTACGTCGCCCACCACGCGTGGGTGGTCGCTATCGTAGCCGCGGTGGGTGGCCAGGTCGAAGGCAACGCTCAGGCCTTTTTGTCCTCCGGCAAGGTTGCGGCGGTAAAAGGCATTGCTCTCTTCGGCCGTGCTAAATCCGGCATATTGGCGTATGGTCCACGGGCGAACTGCGTACATGCTGCTGTAGGGTCCGCGAAGGAATGGAGCAATCCCAGCTCCGAAGCGCTGCCCATAGTCTTGTTTCAGAAAGTCTTTGTCCAAATGTTTTGGCACGTCTATGCCTTCCGGACTCGTCCATGTGGCCTCTTGTCTGCTTTCTTTTTCGGGCAGCGATTCATAGGGGATTTGTGAAAAATCTTTCCGCATCAGAGCTCCGTTTTTTTCCAGTGAAGCATGGGTAACGCTTTTCCTGATCCGCCTTTCCAAGCAAGATCGTAGCTATCCGTTTCGCCCGATTTCACATATTTGTTCATACCCACCAATGGCGTTTTGCCCAGTCGGAATTTTTCTATTTCCGCATCTCCTGATTTTCTTAACCTATCGGCCAGCCAGCCAATTTCCAAACAGGAGATGATGCCGCCTTGCTGCTCTATTTCTTTGAAAATACCCC